>JAOZUQ010000064.1 GCA_029938635.1 Candidatus Aminicenantota bacterium | reverse complement strand
CTCATCATCCTGAAGTTCGTTAAGAACCTCAAATAGAAATCCTTTCCATGAACGGAATACTTTTTTTCCCGGCTCTTTTGTAGAATCTTCTTCCCATCCCGCAAGATATAAAAGTAAAAGATTCAACTCCTTAATTTTTTCATCCATGTCTCCTCCTCAGACCCTGATACGATTTGCAAATTTTTTAAAGGTTTTCTCTCCGATCCCTTTAACTTTCATGATCTCTCTGGTCCGCCTGAAACGGCCATGCTTTTTCCGAAAAGAGATTATCCTTTCAGCTTTCTTCTTCCCAATTCCAGGCAATTTAGATAATTGATCAACACCTGCAGTATTGATATTTATCTGACTCGACTTTTTCACTGCCTTCTTATCGGCTCCCTGCAATTGCACTCCTGACATTGAAAAAATTGTCATTACCAGAAAAAAGATTAAGAAAATTTTCAAATTTCTCATTATTACCTCCGGAGATCATATATACAATTATCTTTCCAAATCCTGTATTAGAAAAAATTTCTAATAATATCGGTATTAAACGAATATTTGGTGATAATCCGGGAAACTGAAAGTGTAAATATATGTTTACATAAATGTCCTCCCAACGTTTTCAATAGTTTATACAATTTCTACAATTCATTTTTTCCATTTCAAAAATAAATAAAATTTCAATATGGATACCACCTATATAAAAGAACTATTTTTATCCCCATCACCTGACCACAAAAGAAACTTCAGTTTGGAAAAGATATTGTTACTAATCATATAAAATGGAAACTCACAAAACCGGATTTACTCTGATCGAAACACTCATATCAATTACTATGATAAGTTTATCAACTCTTTTATTGATGAAATGTATGATAGTTGCACTTCATGGAGTTAAAAATTCAGATCTGCGGTTCCGGGTCGGCCTGATTCTTGAAAATAAAAAAAACTCACTTTTAGGACAAAGATATATATCTCCGCTTTTTTCAGAAGGGACCAGCATGGAGCGGACCGGGGACGTGGTGATTATCACCACCATCATTAATATAACCCATAATTTAAAAAAAATAATATTGAAGGGAAGCAGAAATAACTTCGGATCGGTTTTGATTTTCTATAAGTCAGGAATACTAAGGGAGGTAAGAAATGAATAACGGATTTTCAATTTTAGAACTTCTTGTTGTTTTAGCTATCAGTTTTACAATTTTTGGTATGGTAATTTCAAATATATCAGAAGGGATCACCGTAAGCAGAAAAGTTACAACCCGCCATCAATTACTGGAATCACTGTTTTTCACTGTGGATACAATAAAAAATGACCTCACAAAATGTGGAATGAGGCTCCAGGAAGCTGCTTCCATGTTCAACCTTGAATTGTTCACACACACTCAATCCGGATTTAAAGTTATATACGGACTGGCTACGGAAGAACTGGAGAGGAACAGTTATAAAGGTGATAAAACAATAGAGGTAACGGGGAAAGATTTTGTAAAGAAAGGGAGAAGGATACTTATATATGATACCGTCAGCAGGCGATTTGAATTTTCACGGATTCAGAAAGTAGACGGATGCTTATTGCAACTTGAATCAGGTCTTAAGAATGAGCACTTGAAGCACTCCGTAGTTGTCCCTCTGAAAGAGATCGAAATGAAATTATATAAGAAAGAAAAAGTCATAAAAAGAAAAATTGATAAAGGTTATTTCCAACCTGTGATCGAAGGAGTTACAGATTTTTACCTTTCATTCTTTGAAGATTCCAACTCGGTCCTTTACAGGCTTGAAATAAACAAGAAGGAACAGGTAAGGGGATATATCTTTTTATCAAACAGGGTTGAATAATGAAAAAGAACGGTTCGGTAATTCTTGCTATAATATTTATGTTCCTTGTCCTATTTCTGGGATTATCGCTGCTGAATTTTACACTGGTACATAACAGAGTAGTAAAAGCAAGGAATATTCACCAAACAAGATCGGAACTACTTCACAACCTCCTGATCTTTCACCTCCACAAGGATACAGAAAAGATCATAAATATCAGATTTAATTCATCAATTGATGATTGCAAAGATCACTTTAACAATATGCTCTATCCGGACAGCAAAACAGATTCTGCGGAAATAAAAAAATCATTTTTATTTTATTCCCGGGATCTTTTACTTTTCAAACTCATTAAGGTTAATTTCGGAATAGAATCAATCTCGTCCAATAGACGACATAAATGGAAAAGTGAAAGTATTTTTAACATATTTACCGGAGATTTACCTTTTAGCTTCCTACCGGTTCTAATTAACTCCGGAAAATATAATATATCCGATGAGAAGTTCATTAAAGGCCTTCTCCCCTCTACTGAGAAACATCATATTTTTATTTCAGATCACAAATCAGTTTTTGATATACAATCATATTTGGCAAAGCTCCTTGGCCTGGACCGGGAAAATGTAAATTTAATTGCTATAAAACAATTATTCGAACAAGCAGATAATGAATCTGAATTCAGGGACGGGATATATTTCGCCCTCTCTGCAGAAAAAGCAGGGCCGGTTTTCGTACAAGGCAATGCTGAAAAGATAATTCTTTCTACGGAAAATGAATATCAGATAATTGAAATTATCCAGAGCAATAATTATTTCAAAATCAAATATTCAGGGGAACAATTTCATTATGAAACAGGCGGGAAGTCCGGAAATGAACATAAAACTTTTAATGGGAAAATTATAGTTAACGGAAATGTAGATATATTTGAGGCCGGGAGTGATCCGGCCCTTGCCATCGATTCACATCCGGAACTGATCATTTTGGGGAATCTGAACATTTGCTCATCCATTACCGGAAGTATCACAACCGCCTACTACAATCCAAGACCTTCGATAACAATTCTATTAGCTGCTTCACCATTTTCAATAAAATATTCAATACCTGTTCTGAGGTTCGGTTGTGCCGGCCCATTGATCATTCATGGTTCTATCAATATAAACGGTAGTGTTATTAATGATACACCCGAAGTTCAAATATCAGGCAACCTATATTGCCGGGATCTCAAAAACAAAGGTAAAATAAAAGTAACTCCAGTGAAGAAGTTCAAACCTCCTTCAATTGATAATTTATATATAAAAAATTTGACTATCATTAAAGACTTCCGGACAGAGTTGATTGAAGAGATATTTGAAGATGAAAAATAACAGAGGACTTACTGTTCTGGAACTTTTATCTGCTGTAACAATAGGTATGATTATCTTAACTTCCTCATTTCCGGTAATCTCTTCATTTCTTTCAAGAATAGAAATATCAACCGCTGTGTCTTCGCTAACCTCCCACTTAAGTGAAGCAAGATATCTTTCACTTTCGGAAAGCCGAAAAGTAAGATTCAGAATAATCAACAGATCAGGCCGGCTGGATATCATAAATAACCATAAATGGATAAACTATAAATCCTGGGAAATGAAAGGAAAGATCAATATCACCTGCAACTCCTCTCCTGTATTCAATCCCAAAGGCAGTGCATCTCCAATGTGCACAATAAAAGTATCAAATAAAATGTATTCCTATAAAATCACACTATCATTTGCAGGTAGGATAAAGGTTAAAAAGATGATATATTGACAATCGGAATATGATTGAACATAATAATCCATAGGAGAGTTTTATGAGAGAATGGAAAATTGTGATCGGATCACCTGGAAAAATTATAGTAGGAAACATTAAAGAGGAAAGCAAAAGGGTCGATGCCCGGACACACTCTGTTCTGAACAGAAAAATGGGCAACAGATCGAACGATTCAGAATTACACCTTACAGGATATATGAAACTTTCAGACGTTACTATCTCAGAACACAATAATAAAGAATATCGGGAATCAAGAAAATACAAGGAACTTTTATTCCGAAAGAGTGATATATATTTTGTCTATGATGAAAATCAACCTAAGAATATTGATTTCGAGGAGTCAACTGAACAACCCGATCAAAGTACCAGCATAGTCGTCAAAAAATCTCATCATCTTGAATTAACCACAAAAACTGCCGGT
This sequence comes from Candidatus Aminicenantota bacterium, assembly GCA_029938635.1. GTDB lineage: Bacteria > Acidobacteriota > Aminicenantia > UBA2199 > UBA2199 > UBA647. The sequence continues at coordinate 9,123 of JAOZUQ010000064.1, read as the reverse complement.
AATTCTTATTATCTTATCCAAGGCATGTTCACAGGCTTTCTAAAACATTTTGAAGACAATGATTTTATTCAGTTAACCAAAGTTTCAATTATAGAATTTTTAAAGAGAGAAGACGGATTCTTAAAATTGAAATATGATAAAAAATCTTTTGTATCCATTAATACCAAGGTTATTGAAGCTGTAGCTGAAGTTGAAAATTCAGATTAAAATTCTACTCCGAACCTTTTCCTGAAAGCTAGAATAACGACCATTACAATTATCAGATTCCAAAATATCCAGTGCATCTTTATACCAAGAAATTTAATGAGTTTTCCGGGATAACTGATCTTTATAACCCTTAACAGATCATTTTCTTCAATTAACTCTTCAGCGGGGTAAAAGAAGTGATCAAAAACTGAATTCATATATTTTCTGTTGGAGAGTGGGAGTTTGGATTTCCCTATCATAAGATCTTTATAAAAAACTTTATCATTGATCCTGATTCCCAATGTAGTCTTCCCCTCTTTAACAGCTTCAAGCTTCCAGTTCGCAACCCTTACAGGTTTTGTCTTCTCTTCATCCATCCATGCATTTATGAACACCGGACTCATTTTAGGTTTTATAAAATCATTCTCCTCAAGCGAGATACTATATTTTCTGTAATCCTTATCAAGATCGGCCTTAAGTACAATGGATTCACCCGGATTAAAAGGCCTTATACCATACCTGACCTCCATCTGTGAGAATACCGGAAGCAGCAGAGGAATTATTATTAGAAATGGAGCAAGATTGAAAATAAAATATCTTAATGTATGAAACAAGCTCTTGAAGAAAGATGAAACTATTACTTTCCAGAAATCCTTGTAAATCCTGATAGCAAAAATATTTGCTTTGATCTTATCTTTCGATTCCACAATCTTTTTCGGAAAAGAAATATATTTCAATATATACAGGATTACAAAGGAGAGAATTATACTAAGAAACAACACCGGCCAGAAATCATTCACTCCGTTGAAAGGAGAGAGGATAACATTGAATGCCTTAGTAACAAATAGATTTATTTTATGGATCATCTAAGAGATATAACCTAATCCGCTAAGCTTTTCAGCCTGCTCATCTTTGTCATCATCAGATTTTATTTTTTCATATTCACTGTCAATAAGGTTACCGATCAACTCTTCAAGTGAAGAGTAACCGTGGAAAGCTATAATTTCATCAGCTTTCTGACTGCTCTCGTTGCTTAATTTTACTTTTTTTGCCATTTTTTTCTCCTAAATTAAAGAATCTCCATTCATAGTCGGAGCTTCATTTATTCCAAAATATTTCAATATTGTAGGTGCCATATCCTTAATGGAAGGTATTTTTTTGTTTATCGGGAAGTTCGAGAAGAAGCTCGCGGGCACGTGTCTCGGGTTTATACAATGATCTCCCGCCCACCAGTTCATATTGTTCGTAACCATTTCCCTGGTTGCTCCACCAAGAGCAGATGAATCGCTGGACCTGTACCCTCTGTTAAACCCGAGAATAATATCCGGTGATCTGATAAGGAAATCAGGGGAGAAATGATCTTCAGTAATGAAAGCTTCTGAAATGACCTGCCTTCCGTTTTCAGGATCCCTGATCTGCTGTATTTTCCCCTGAAGCTCTTCAAGAAGTTTACGCCTTTCTCCTTTTGTTACTATTCCCTGGGACTCACGCCCCTTCATATTCAAATACAACCCGTTCAGTCCTACTGCATATGCTTTAGTATTCCCCCAGTCATATTCGCTATAATCATCAAGAAGTGATATTTCAGTATCGATCTCTTTGACGCCAAGCTTTAAATATCCTTCATTAAACAGGAAAGTGTTGAGATTTACTTTTCTTCTGAATGTTCCGAAGCCGTGATCGGACATGACAATCAGCCCTGTATCTTTCGGCATCGTATTCAGCACATCTCCCAGAATCCTGTCGTGCATACGGTAAAGTTCATCTTTCATATATCCGAATCTCTTTGCTTCTTCAGGATGATAGTAAGGATGGTCCTTGTCCGTTAATGCCCAGAGCATATGCTGACCCTGATCAAGAGATCCGAAATAGAAAAACAGGAATCCATTTTTCTTATTGAGAAATCTCTCATACTCAATACCAAACAATTTTTTACTTTCATCAAACACTGAAACAGATTGTGTGAGAAATTCTTCCACACCGAATGTATTCTGACTCAGAGCTTTTGTATCTGCCGGAAGGCCTATCGTATGAAATAACCCTCCTTTCTCAGCAAGCTCCTTTGAATAATCAGGAGGAGTGCTTAATTCAACTGCAGGATTCTTCGGACTAATATGAACAGGCGAAATATAAAGCCTGAAACTCTTTTCAATATCCATCATGAAGAATTTCACCATTCCAGTTATACTGCTTATGCCTTTAATAAGTGGAAAGTCAATTTCAACCCAGTCTGAATATTCCTTTTCAGCGATAAGAATTTCCTTACCGTCAACATCTATTCTTGCTGTTTTGTTTTCCTTGTCAACAAAAACCTTGAAAGAGACTTTAGTCTTCTCTCCATCTTCGACAAGATCATTTACCGGGCCGATGATTTCACCATCCTGAAGTACATTTTCTTCATCAAGATAAGCATAAAATAGGTTATTAGGAGTGATATCCTTCATTGCCTCTTCTTCATCTGAAGTATATAGAGTATATATTCCATAGGTCCCGTGAATATCGGGAGTCCCCATACCAGCAATAGTTCTTTGCTTTGATTTTGAAGGTGGATAATTTGAAGGGATCTTAAAAATTGTCGCTTCTACATCTTTCTCCTCAAGATAATCCCAGAATGCTTTCCCTTCACGTTGTGGCACTATTTTTCCGGGCTTCAGAGGGATCTTATATTTCCCGATCTTAATATTTAGACTTGCCGGTATCGTCTCCGCACCGGATGTTATCGGAAAGTAAGACTCAGGATCCCGATGAACAAAATCAAAAAGGCCGTATTTACCCGGGTCGGCACCGGTAATAAAACTTCCCCACGCTACCGGGCTCTGAGGTGGAATTGTCGTCCTCATCATAGAAAAAACTCCACTCTGAGCAAGCTTCTTAAGATTGGGAAGTTCTCCCCTCTGGATCATATCATATGCTATAAGCGGATCCATTCCGTCAAATCCCAGAATAAGCATTTTTTTATTATTTTTAATTCCAGCACCAAAATTCATGAATGGTGATGCAGCGGCTATAGTACCTGCGCTTTTTATAAAATCTCTTCTTTTCATGCTACTACCTCCAGATCGTTTCCATCGATAAACGACGGTTTTTTAATACCGAAAGCAGAAAGTATCGTAGGAGAGATATCCATGATAGAAGGGTGTTTCGTCTTGATCTTTTTGTTACAAAAGAAAATCCCGGGAACAAATGCCCTGGTAAATGAGTGATCACCACTCCACATTCTCGTATTATCCGAGACTATCGTATCACCTATATAATTGACAGCTGATTCAGGTGATACCCTGTACCCGAGATTATATCCGATCACAATATCCGGAGCGTTCTTTGTATACGGCCCTTTATAAAGCTCTTCCCTTTTATAAACTCCTTTTGCGACTACATCACCCTTTTCTATATCTTTCAGGTCTTTTAATTTCTGTTTGATCTCTTCTTTGAGTTCTTCTGCTTCTTTACCGGGAGAGACAATACCGTACCTTTCTCTCCCCTTCATGTTGACAAATATACCATGGAGTCCCTGACCATAAGCTCTTGACTTCGACCAGTCAACATCCTTGTAGAATTTATCACTGCTTGTCTTACCATCCTTGAGAACAAGGTATCCCTCTTTATAAAGCCATGAGTTAAGATGGAAATCCCTGTTAACTTTATTAAATCCATGATCGGAGACAATCATCAGAAGATCATTTTTCCCGAGTTTCGGCATAAGCCTCCCGAGAAAATCATCCATCCTTTTATAGCTCCGCTTTATTGCATTAACTATATGGTCTTCTCTGGACGGTTTATCTGCAGGTGATCCGGAATCACTAAGGTATCTCCAGAACATATGCTGGATCCTGTCCGTCTCTTCATAAACCTGTACAAGAAGCCCTCTTTTGAATTTTTTAAACGTATCCCAGAACATTTTTTCTCTCTCTTCCTGATATGAATAAACCTGTTGAATAAAACCATCCTCTGACAACACCCTCTCGTTCAATGCCCAGGTATCTTCTGCCATTCCAAGAGTAGCATAACCACCTATAAGTTTTGAAAGATAGACGGAGAATATTTTCGGGTGAGAAACTGACATTGAAGGTGAACCGGGATCAATATTTATTGGTGAAATATAAAGCTTCAAAGGATCGGCCTCTTCGAGAAAGAATTGTGCGATACCGGCTATCTTGATAAACCCTACTTTGAAATAAACTTTTTTCCACTCGGTGATCTTGCCTTTTTCAATAAAGAACTCATCTCTTCCGATCTTTATTTTTGCACCGTTCTTTTCTTTATCAAGAGTAATTGAAAATTTTTCCTCCAATGCAGGACTACCTTTGACAAATGGGTGTCCCGGGCCCTTCAGGATAGCATTGAAAATCCCATCGGATACTTCATGAACCTCCTGGATCACCCCTTCGGTTATTCCTGTATCGGTCTTCTTTTCACTAGAGTAAAAACTGAAACTCCCCTGAGTCCCTCTCAGATCCGGAGTCCCCAGTCCTGATAGCATAAGTCCGTAAAATTTTTCAGGTGGGAATGAATATGGAATTCTCAGGACTGAAGAGAATATCCCTTTGCTACTTACAATTTTCCAGAAACTTTTACTCTTTCTCATTAGTTCAACTTTAGCCTTGGAAAGAGGAATAGTATAGTTCCCGACCTTAAGTACCTTTTTCGGCGGAATGATCTCAGAACCTGACATCTTCGGCATATAAGTATTTCTATCGGTAGCAAGAAAATCAAAAATATTGTGTTTCCCCGGATTTACTCCTGTCGAAAATGATGACCATGCAACTGGTGATATCGGTGGTTCCGTACTTTGAAGCGGCGCAAATGTCCCCTCCTCCATCAGCTTCTCGAAATTAGGATATTTCTCACCCTCTTTCATGAACATTTTCATGCGATTGTAATCCATTCCGTCAAAACCAATTATTACAGTTCTTTTAAATTTTGCACTCTTCAGCGTCTTTATCCTTTTAAGAAACTGGAAAAATGCTCTTATAGGAAACGTAAGGAAATTAAAGATCGCAAGGAAAAATGCAATAAAAATAAACAAAAAAGATCCTGCAAATGCGAAACCTGCTCCCGGGCCAACATAGGCACTTATCGGTGCAGTTAATATTATTAATATAGATATGATTAAAAAGTTTCTCTTTTTCATGCACTTATTTTACCATACTCGAAAATTTTAGTCTACCCTAACATTTTTCAATGCCCATGAATATTATAATTTAAAATTTGCATTGAAATTTTATATCGTTTTATTTAGAATCTCAGGGGAGGCAAAATTGAAGAATAGATCAACAATAATATTTATTTCTTTTTTTATTACAATCATGATCCTGCATAATCCTGTTTTTTCGGCAGATCAGAATAATGATGGGATAAGTAAAAAACTTGATAAACTTTTATCCGCAATAAACTCTTTAAGGCACAGGCTGGATGTAATTGAAAAAGTTTCTGATGACATTCTATGGTATAGCAAAGTAAGTGATGTAGCCCATATTGACAAAGTGAGGCACACGGGACCTCCCTCTGCAAACATTGAAAATCCAACCGCAATGGGAGCAAAAAATCCTGTAAAATTTTACTCTTATATTTTTATTCCGAGACAAATCGACACAGGAAAAAAATATCCTCTGCTAATATTCCCTCATGGAGGAGTCCACAGCAATTTCAGCACATACTATACTCACATTATAAGAGAATTGATAGCACAGAAGTATATAATAATTGCCCCGGAATATAGAGGAAGTACAGGATACGGCAGAGGAATCTACGAACTTATCGATTATGGAGGCAGAGAGGTTGATGATGCCAATGAAAGCAGAAAATATATGCTGAATAATTATCCATTTATTGATAAGGAGAGAGTGGGAATACTGGGATGGAGTCACGGTGGATTGATCGCACTCATGAATATATTTAATTATCCGCAAAACTACAAAGTTGCTTATGCCGGAGTCCCGGTCAGTGACCTGATTGCAAGAATGGGATATATGACAGACAGCTATAGAGATTTGTACTCAGCGCCATATCATATCGGCAAGACAGCCAATCAGGATGTCAATGAATATCGGAGGAGATCTCCTGCCTGGAATGCTGAAAAACTTAAGACACCTCTGCTTATTCACACAAATACTTCAGATGAGGATGTAAATGTTCTCGAAGTTGAACATCTCATAAAGTCTTTAAAAGCTGCAGGGAAAAAATTTGAGTATAAAATTTTCAAAAACGCCCCGGGAGGGCATAGTTTTGACAGGTTGGACCTCTTGATGGCTAAAAAGATCAGATTAAAAATATATAAATTTCTGGCAGCAGAACTCAAACCTCCTGTCCTTCTGAAAACGATCAATGATATTAACCGGGCAGGCTATACCGGATACGGAAAATAAACCTTACAAATGGAGAGTTTTCAGTCTGGTATTGACTTTTCATGATTTTATGTTACTATTGGAAAAAAAAAATTGTTTTTTTTAGTAGAAAAAAAAATATTTTTTTGTTTTAATATTGATGTCATAGCTTTACAAAATTAAGTGGTGGAGATTGGGCCTTGATGGAGGCTTGAGAATAAATTAGGAGGAAGAACTATGAACAAAACAGAACTTATTCAAAAACTGGCAAAGAAAACCGGTTTAACACAAAAAGATTCCGAAGCTGCAGTAAATGCAATTTTTAATGCAAAACCCGGCGAAGGTATCATTGCTGTTGAGCTTGATGCTGGTAGAAAAGTAACAATTCCGGGCTTTGGAGTTTTCAAAACTGTTGCCAGGAAAGCACGTACAGGTATTAACCCGAAAACCGGACAAAAGATCCAAATCGCTGCCAAGAATTATCCTACATTCAAAGCAGGAAAGACTCTTAAAGACAGAGTAAGCAAATAAGAACAATCTATAAAGCATATATTTCTTATTCCCCCGAAATGGGGGGATGAGAGCTTTATAATAATTGCTCTTAACCGGCAATGGCCGGAAGTACCTAAAATCCCTTGAAAAGATTAATCATCAATATTTCTTTTAAGGAAAACAATATATGTAAAAAAGGTAAATTTTATGGATATTATTAAAATTGTAGAATTAATTGGTAATTCAAAAAAAGACTGGGAAGATGCAGCTCAAAATGCTGTAAAGGAAGCATCCAAAACGATTGATGGTATAACCGGAGTTGAAGTAATAGCACAGACAGCAAAGGTCAAAGGCAACAAGATCGTAGAATACAGGACTAATATAAAGGTTGCCTTCAAAGTCAAAGATAAAAGATAACTTTTTTCAGGATCAGCACCTGGCTAAGACTGAAAGGTCAGAGATCCCTGATCACCATTAGACGGATCTCTGTCATATCTTCAATTGCAAACCTGATCCCTTCTCGACCAAGCCCACTATCTTTTACACCACCGTAAGGCATATGATCAACTCTCCATGAAGGGACATCTCCTATAATAACTCCACCTACATCAAGAGAATCCCAGGCTTTGTTCGCTTTATGGATATCTCTGGTAAACACTCCCGCCTGAAGCCCGAAGGCACTTTCATTTATTTCATCAAGAGCATCATCAAAGTTTTTGAATTTTGACAATACAGCAACCGGCCCGAAAGCCTCTTTTATACAAATATCTGATTCGGAAGGAACATCTTCCAATAGTGTTGCCTCAAGGATATTTCCTTTAAGTTCCCCTCCACATAATAATTTTCCACCGGAAGAAATGGCTGAATCCACCCACATTTTCAATCTGGCAGCTTCATTTTCAGAGATCATCGGTCCGATGAAAACACTTTCATCTTTCGGATCTCCACTCTTGAGCCTAGAGGTCGCTTCTACAAGTAATTTTTTAAAATCATTATAAATATTTTCATGAACAATTATCCTCTGTACACTCACACAACTTTGGCCAGATTGATAAAAAGCTCCGAATACTATCCTGTCAACAGTATCATTCAGGTCTGCATCCTCATCTACAAGGCATGCTGCATTCCCACCAAGCTCAAGGACCACCTTCTTTTTACCTGCCCTGGATTTCAAAACCCAGCCAACATCCGGGGAGCCTGTAAAACTCAACATTTTAATCCTTTCATCTTCAGTGAAAAGGGCAGCACCATCCCTTCTTGAAGGAAGAATTGAGAACGATCCAGCCGGAAGATCTGTTTCAGCAAGTATCTCTCCAATTATTAACGCTCCAACAGGTGTAAGGCTTGCAGGTTTCAGAATGAAAGGACACCCTGCTGCAATAGCCGGAGCAATTTTATGAGCAGCCAGGTTTAAAGGAAAATTAAATGGAGATATGAATGAGCACAACCCTATCGGAACCCTCTTCCACATCCCGCGATAGCCTTCCGCCCGTGAAGATATATCCATTGGAAGCACCTCTCCTGTAATACGGACAGATTCCTCTGCTGCCACTCTGAAAGTATCAATCAGCCTGGATACTTCTCCTCTTGAGTCACGAATCGGTTTCCCTGCTTCTATACAAAGAGCCATTGCAAGTTCCTCAAATCTTTCCCTGAACCGTTTCACACAATGATTTAATATCTCCTGCTTTTTATATGATGGCAAGGAAGCAACTTCACCACTGGATTTTTCAGCAAGTTCTATTGCTCTGTTTATTATTTCATTGTCAGCAAGAGGCACTCTTGTTGCAAGTTCACCTGTATATTTATCGATCACTTCCAGATCTAAATTAGGTAGAACCGGCTTATTCCCGATATATAACGGATAGTTTTTTTTCAGCATTAATATTCTCCTGACAATATATTAATTATACTTTTTTCTTCAATAACTCAATACCGGGGAATTGTTTATTAGATTTTGAAGAGGGTAAAAAAAAAGGCCGCCCCCGAAGGAGCGGCCCATATGTTAATATCGTTAGATTATTACGATATTAGAAGTTAACTCTTACTCCAAACTGGAAGATTCCAGGATTGAGAACCCTTTCAATATTTCCCTGAGTTGGTCCCATTCTGGGATTCACTT
>JAOZUQ010000001.1:5239-177567 GCA_029938635.1 Candidatus Aminicenantota bacterium | reverse complement strand
GAAGGCTTTATTATTGAAGAGAGCCTTATCAATGCTGATCAGGCGGAATTTAATGTTACAGAGATGAGAAAGAGAGGGATTGTGCTTCCTCTGAAACCTGATTTCCACTTAGGTGAAAAAGAGAGTCTTGAGGAGCAGATGGTTATTGAGAAACATATAAGGATAATATATTTCCCTGTCTGGGAGATAAACTACAGTTATAGCGGGATTGTATTTAAAAGTTATATTTCAGCTATTGACGGAACACCGATTAAGATCCAGGCTATCAAAGATCACAGAAAAAAACTATTCTTCTCAATAATCGGAATATTCAGTCTCGCTACTCTTTTCGCAAGAGGGTCAAAATTTCTCCTTTTAGTCATGATGGGGCAAAAACAGGGAGTGCAGGTAGGGGGCTTTGCGATAGGATTTTTGCTGTTCGGTGCATTCATCACATTAATGGTCAGCAGCCTGCTGGTCCCGTTCTTCTGGGAAATGTTCGCATTCAGAGAGATAGTATCTATAAGAAAGGATGAGGTTGAAAACCGGCTTATAAATTATTCGGAGAACAACCTTATGAAATTTCTTCGAGGCTTAATAAATAAAGTAGAAGTTATTTTTACTATAAATGAATCTGACGATGGTTGATAATATTAAATTGAAATGTGATAAGTGTTCCCGGAATCTTTCCGGAAGAAATAACAGTATTGTTTTTTTTTGTCTCTCCTGTTCTAGAGGATGTGATATCAGTGGAAAAACAAGAACATGCTATGACCTGAAATTTGCCATACCTGAGAAAGAACAGGATTTCCCGATGGAATATTTCCCGTTCTGGCATATAAAATGTGATTTTATTGTTGAAAACACCTCAGATGTGAGCAGACTGGAGGGTGAGGATGATTTCTATATCCCTGCTTTTTTTATAAAGAATATTAACTATTTCGGGGATATCGGTTTGTACTATTTACAAAAGGAAATAAAACCTCAATACGGAGAGAAACTTGACATCCCTGTTTTTCCGGCAGACAGAGGGCTCGGAGATGCTTTGAACTATCCCTATATTTACCTTATGAAAGAGTATTCTAAGAAAATTGAAGTGGAATTTTTAAATATTGAAGTTAAAAGTAGAGAAACCGGCCTGGTAATGGTCCCTTTCTATAAAAAAGATCATTCCTATTATGATTCATTTCTTTTCTGGAAGTATCCGTCCGGAGCATTGATTTGAAAATTCAGGGGGTTATGGAGTTATGTCCAAAAAAAAGTATATATTAGCTCTTGATCAGGGGACAACAAGTTCACGTGCAATAATATTCAATAAGAGAGGGGAAATTGCCGGAACTTCCCAGAAAGAGTTCCGTCAGATATTCCCGAGGCCCGGGTGGGTGGAACATGACCCGATGGAGATCTGGGGAACACAAGTGGGAGTGGCAAAAGAAGCTCTCGAATCCAGCTTTATAGATATTGATGATATTGTATCCGTGGGGATTACTAATCAGAGGGAAACAACTGTTTTGTGGGACAGGAAGAGTGGAAAACCGGTATACAATGCGATAGTATGGCAATGCCGGAGAACTGCAGATATTTGTGAGGAGTTGTCCGGCGATAAAGATTTTGAAAATTATATTGAAGAGAATACGGGGCTTGTAATTGATGCATATTTCTCTGCAACGAAGATAAAATGGATCCTTGATAATGTCAGAGGTGCCAGGAGAAAAGCAGAGAAAGGGGATCTTCTGTTTGGAACTATTGATACATGGATACTCTGGAATCTTACAGAAGGGAAAACTCATGCAACAGATTTTTCAAATGCTTCCCGGACTATGATGTACAATATAAAAAATCTTGAGTGGGACAGGGAAATTTTGAAAAAACTTGATATCCCCTTCAGCATACTGCCTTCTGTAATGCCCTCAAGCGGGATTTATGGTTATACCTCACCTGAAATCCTGGGAAGATCCATCCCGGTATCAGGTATTGCCGGGGACCAGCAGGCAGCTTTATTCGGCCAGGCCTGCTTTAAAAAGGGGATGGTGAAAAACACATACGGTACCGGCTGTTTTATGCTGATGAATACAGGAGACAAATTAGTACGTTCGAAGAATAAATTACTCACTACGATCGCCTGGGGATTGGATGGAGAGGTGGAGTATGCTCTTGAAGGGAGTGTGTTCATAGCCGGAGCCTCTGTTCAATGGCTCCGTGACGAGATTAAGCTGATCAGGGAGGCATCAGAAAGTGAAGATTTTGCGTTAAAAGTAGGTGATACCGATGGAGTTTATGTTGTTCCTGCGTTTACCGGACTGGGTGCCCCTTATTGGGATATGGGAGCAAAAGGTGTTATTACGGGAATAACAAGGGGAACAAATAATCATCATATTATCAGGGCTACACTTGAATCAATTGCATATCAGACCAGAGATATACTTGATGCAATGAAGGATGATTCTGGGATAGGAATCAAGGCCCTGAAAGTTGACGGAGGAGCTTCATGGAATAATTTCCTGATGAATTTCCAGGCGGATATTCTCGGAGTCAAGACTCTTCGCCCCTCTGTTGTTGAGACAACTGCTCTGGGGGCAGCATATCTCGCAGGCCTTGCGGTGGGATTTTGGAAAGATAAAAATGAAATTGAAAAGAACTGGAAATGTTCGAAGACATTCTCTCCGAAAATGGGTAAAAAAAAGAGGGAAGAACTATATAAAGGCTGGAAAGAAGCAGTAAGGAGATCCTTCAGTTCGATCTGATATAGTTATACAGATGGATATGGTAAAAGAACTTATCAATACCTTAAAGGGAAAAGGGATAAAGTATGTGTTCGGGATCGAAGGCGGTTCCTGGATCCCTTATATGGAGGCGATGAGAATTAACGGGATAGAATTTGTCCTGGTTGCAAATGAATCAAGTGCAGGGATCATGGCTGATGTTTGTTTCCGAATAACAGGAATTCCCGGAGTGTGCTATGCAACTTACGGTCCCGGTGCTACAAATCTCAGTACGGGTGTCGGGTGTGCTTTTCTTGACAGGTCTGCAATAATTGCTTTCACTTCTGAATTTAATGATGATCAATTGGACAGGCGGGTTCAGATGAATATAGATCATCAATCTCTTTTCAAGGGGATCACCAAATGGACCTTCCGGCTCGATAATGATCGTGTGAAGGAGAGTATGGATGATGCTTTTGAAACTTCATTATCTGAGGTTCCCGGCCCTGTTCATGTCGGGATCTTGTCAAGTTCAGAAAAAAAAACAGTTGGTTCAGCTTCAGCCTCCCGGATTTCGAAAAATATTGAACCCGATGATCCGAATCCCCGGAAGCTGAAGATATTAGAAAATATTCTGAAAAGTTCACAAAGGCCGATTTTTGCTGCAGGGCTTACCGCTTCAAGACTGAAATTAGGAGAAAAGCTTAGAAAACTGGTGAGCCTCCATCATATTCCTGTTCTCCTTACTCCAATGGCAAAAGGGCTGATCCCACATGATCATGAGTGTTATTCCGGAGTCCTTTTTCATGCAATGAGCAGACAATTGAAGGAGATATACAATAAATCAGATCTTGTCATAGGGATAGGATATGATCCGGTAGAATTCGGATTTGAGGATTGGATGCCGGATGTTCCTTTAATAAATATTGATACATCTTTTGCAGATGTTTCAGAAGAGACCGATCTTATCTGTGATATAAAAGGCGATATAGGCAAAGCCCTCGACCATATATCTACACTTGATCCGGTAAAGACAGAGTGGGATTTTGAAGAAATAAGGAGAATTAAAGAGATGTTATTGAATCCTCCGGAACTAAACGGGGATTCGTTGGGGCCGATAGCAGCACTCCGAATATTGAGGGAAAAACTACCTCAGGATGGAATAATGACCTGTGATGTCGGCGCACATACTCACTTGATAGGGCAGATCTGGGATGTTGAAGATCCCGGGATGATGATCATGACAAACGGATGGTCATCGATGGGGTTCGGGATCCCGGCAGCTATTGCGGCAAAACTAATTCTACCAGACAGAAAAGTTGTCTGTGTGACAGGTGACGGTGGTTTTATGATGATGGCGGGAGAGATAGTAACTGCAAGAAGGCTTGGCCTGAATGTTGTTTTTCTTGTTCTGGCAGACAGGGAATTGAGTTTGATAAGGGTGAAGCAGGATAACCACGGAGTAACTAATTATGGAGTAAAACTATATGATGGTGATCTCATCAATGAGAATACATTTTTCGGTGTTCCGGTAAAAATGGCCGGAAACAGGGAAGAGTTGAGTTCAGCTATCGATGCAGGATTTGAAAGTTCAGGTCCGCTGATCATTGAAGCTGTAATAGACGGGGAGGAGTACAACTCTTTAATTTCAGGAGAATTCAGGTAAAATGGACAAAACTAAAAAGAAAACAATATCTCTTATCGGAATTCCATTTGATGAAAAATCATCTTTTTTAAAAGGGTGTGCAAAAGCCCCGCCTCTGATCCGTGAAAGTTTAAATTCTTATGCAATCAATTCATTTGCAGAGAATGGTGTGGATATAAGAAATGAAAATATTATTGACAGGGGTGATTTTAGTGTAAAGGAACTCTCTGATGTAGTTAATATTGCTGATAAGTTTCTCCGGAAAGGCGATAGTATACTTGCCTTAGGAGGTGATCACTCTATTACATATCCTCTTGTCAAAGCATGTTCCGGATATTATTCCGGTATTGAGATACTGCATATCGATGCTCATCCTGACCTTTATGATGAACTTGCGGGTGACCGCCTGTCCCATGCATGCCCGTTTGCCCGGATAATGGAGGAAAAACTGGCTGCCAGGCTTGTCCAGGTAGGAATCAGGACCATAAACACCCATCAGAGAGAACAGGCGGAAAAATTTGGAGTGGAGACCATTGCAATGAAGGAATTTTCTGTGTCAGATGTTCCGGATTTTTCAAATCCGGTCTATATATCGGTCGATCTTGACGGGATTGACCCTGCGTTTGCTCCCGGAGTGTCACATCATGAACCGGGGGGGCTCTCCTCAAGGCAGGTTGTTGATATTATCGATAATATTAATGTCCCTGTTATTGGTGGAGATATTGTAGAGTATAATCCGGGAAGAGATGTCAGTGGAATAACTTCGGCTCTCGCAGCGAAGCTTGTCAAAGAGATACTTTCAAAGATGGTAGTAAATATATGAAATTAAAAATTCAGAACCGGAGGAATTATGACTGAAGATAAATTTACAATTGAGGCGGAGGACGGGAAGAGAATCTTTGTTTACAGATGGTTGCCTGATGAGAAGAAAAAGCTAAAATGTATTGTTCAAATATCGCATGGAATGGCGGAACATGCAGGCAGGTATAAAAGGTACGCAGAATACATGAATTCAATAGGGATCGGTGTTTATGCCAATGACCACAGAGGACATGGAAAAACAGCAGGGTCACTTGAAAATGTCGGATATTTTCCTGATGAGGACGGGTGGGACTTTGTTGTAAGTGATATGTTTCTGCTTACGGAAAAGATCAGAGATACACATCCCGGAATAGTGGTATTTCTCCAGGGGCAAAGCATGGGATCTTTTCTTGCCCGCGACTATATTGCAAGGGATGGAAGTAAAGTAGATGGAGTGATCCTGACGGGGACTGCAGGAGATCCCGGGATCAAGGGAAGCATGGGGATTCTTGCTGCAAAACTTTTCAGCAAACTTCTGGGAAGACGTCATCGGGACAGGATACTTGATAAGTCCGTATTTGGATCTTACAATAAACAATTCGAACCGGCAAGGACCAAATTTGACTGGCTGACCAGTGATGAAAGTGAAGTAGATAAATATATAAATGATGAATATTGTGGAGGTATATTTACTTCAGGCTTTTTTGTTTATCTTTTCACCGGGCTTAAGAAGGTCAATAAAAAGGAGAACTTCCGATCAATTCCAAATGAAATACCTATTATGTTGATCTCCGGGAAAAAAGATCCGCTTGGAGAAGACCTGAAAGGAGTTGAGAAAGTGATCAGCTCATTCAAAGAAGCGGGAATTAAAGATGTTGAGTATAAGTTTTATGAGAAGGGAAGGCATGAGATGCTGCACGAGATAAACAGGAAAGAAGTTTTTACCGATATCTCAGATTGGATCAATTCAAAACTGAATTGATGGTCATCAGTGGATAATCCGGCCTGCCCTTTATGTCACTTCCATGGTACAAAGCTATTCCACACCGATAAAAAAAGAGAGTTCTTTTTGTGTGAAGATTGCGGTCTTGTTTCAGTACCGAAGAGATATCACTTGTCAGAAGAAGAGGAGATGTCCAGGTACGATCTTCATGAGAACACTATTGATAATAAGGGGTATCTTAACTTTCTAAACAGATTTTATAAAGTTATAAGTAATATTGTAAGCAAAGAAAGCACAGGCCTTGATTTCGGGTCGGGGCCGGAACCAGTCCTTGCGGAATTGTTCACAGAGAGAGGCTATAATATTTCAGTTTATGATGTTTATTATGCTCCCGACAGGTCTGTATTAAATAAAAAATATGATTTTATAACTATTGTAGAAGTTTTGGAGCATCTGAAAAATCCCGAAAAAGAATTGAGAATGTTGTGGGATTGTTTGAATCCGGGTGGAGTAATCGGGATCATGACAAAATTTCTCCCCTTAAAAAAAAGTAAATTTTCTTCATGGAGTTATAAGAATGACACAACCCACATATGTTTCTATTCGGAGGCGGTTTTTAGATGGATCTCAAAACAGATTAATTCGAAATTGGTATTCCCTGTAGATGATATAGTATTGATGTACAAAACAAAATGATATAATAAAAATGTGTTATAAATTAGACAATTGAGAATGAGATCAAAGCTATTAGTTGTACTGTTTTTTGTTCTGGCCTCACTATTCTTTAATTATGGATCAAATGAAATGATTATGAAAAACTATGTAAATGATGGATTCTCCTGGGTAATAGAAAAAAAATTGAGCGGGATGCCTTTCCCCGGTGTTTTTGAGCCAGAGGTTGATGATATAAAATTTCTTAAAGAAATGGGGATAACTCTCCTCGTATCCCTT
This sequence comes from Candidatus Aminicenantota bacterium, assembly GCA_029938635.1. Taxonomy (GTDB): domain Bacteria; phylum Acidobacteriota; class Aminicenantia; order UBA2199; family UBA2199; genus UBA647. The sequence goes on along the minus strand of JAOZUQ010000001.1, from coordinate 170,546 downwards.
ACACTCAAGACTCCGGACCTGGACCTGATGAGAGATGAGAGTATCAGGTCCCTTCACTATCCTGTAAAGGATTTTCATGCTCCAACTATTGAACAACTGAATAAATTTTGCCTCAGTGCTGACCGGGAGATGTCGGCGGGAGGAAGAGTGGCTGTACATTGTTATGCAGGGAAAGGGAGGACTGGTACTTTTCTTGCTGCATATCTTGTTTATAAAGGGTCAGGCTCTGAAGATGCGATAAAAAAGATCAGGGATCTTCGGCCAGGTTCGATCGAGACGGAAGAACAGGAAGATATGGTCAGGAAGTTTTATAAATATTTGCGGGAAAAATAAATAGTGGTTGAAGATTTCACAAAAAAAGTAGTTTCAATAATAAAAAGTATTCCCGAAGGAAAGGTCGTTACATATGGACAGGTAGCTTTTATGGCCGGAAAACCCAATGGGGCCAGGCAGATATCCTGGATCCTTAATTCGATGTCTGAGAAAGAGAGTCTCCCCTGGCACAGGGTCATTAACAGTTCAGGTAAAATATCGCTCCCTGAAGGATATGGATTTGAAGAACAAATGTACAGATTGAAGGGTGAAGGGATTGAGTTTGACAGGAACAACAGGATCAATTTGAAAAAATATCTCTGGTTATGAAAAAAATATAAAAAGGGTGATGAGGTTGTTATGACACATAAAGATATACCGGAAAATGTTAAACGCATTTTTGAAGAGAAAGTGGGTGAGATGAAAGATAAAGTTATGGTCCCTCCGCCTGTATTTAAGGCAATGCTGGGTGAGTTCCTCCATTTTGATGAAAAGAATTCAACTCTTGAGAACAGATTCCCTGTACTTAAGGAGCAATTGAATCCATACGGAACCATGCAGGGGGGCATCATTGCAGCAGCAGTTGACAACACGATCGGGCCTCTCAGTATGCTTGTTGCTCCCCCCAGTTTTACACGGAATATTGAGGTAAAATACAGGAGGACAATTCTTCCTGAAATAAAATTTGTCTATGTCCTTGGAAAACTTGTGGAAACAAAGGGCCGGCAGCTTTTCTTTACAGCAAGTGTTCATGATAACAACGGACTCGAATATGCATTTGCAAAATCGATGCATTGGATATTCTGATCCAATAAAACAAATGGAGATAAAATGAAAAATTATGAAATATTGTTCAAGATAACTTACGGGCTTTATGCTGTTTGTTCGGGAGATAAGGGCCAGGGGAACGGTTTCATATCAAACACTGTTTTTCAGGTATCATCAAACCCGGCAAAATTCGCACTGGGATGTAACAAAGATAACTATACCGCTGAGATTATCGAAAAGCACGGGAATTTTTCCGTGTCTATCCTGCATCAGGACACTGACTCCGAGTTGTTCGGTATCCTCGGATACAAAAGTGGCAGAGATCTTAACAAACTGGAAGGGATGAATATCAAATATGGGGAGACCGGGACTCCGATCATATTAGATGACTGTATTGTCTATATTGAATGCAAAGTTACAGACAAATTTGATGTCGGTTCCCATTGGCTCTTCATTGGTGAACTTGTTGATGCTCAAACTGTTGATGAAAGTGCGATACCAATTACCTACGACTTCTACCGGAAAGAGAAAAAGGGGAAAGCTCCGAAAAATGCTCCTACATATGTTGAAGAGTCAGATGAAGAGGGCACTGTTGGAAAAGGGGCAATATATAAATGTGCTGCATGTGGATATATCTATGATGAAGAAAAGGAAGGGGTGAAATTCGAAGACCTCCCTGATGACTGGAAATGTCCCCTCTGTGGTACTGAGAAGGAAAACTTTTTTAAAATTTGACAGGATTACTACATCCTGATTATTTTTTTTTCATTGCCTGGTAGGCCATGTGGTGCATGTATGAGTTGAGGATCACCATTGATGTATAGGCTTCGATTACAGGCCAGATCCTTGCAACTATCGTCGGATCCCTCCTTGTTACTGCTGAGAGGGTTTTATTTTCCAGGCTTATTTTGTCAATTGTTTTCTGATCTTTTGCTATTGTCGGGGTTGGTTTTACTGCGACACGGGCAATAATGTCCTGACCCGTACTCAATCCTCCTGTAATGCCACCGGCATTGTTGGAGTTGAAAATAATATTATCCTGCTCTGCTCTGATCTGATCATTTGATTCAGATCCTTTCATGGTTGCAGCCTGAATTCCCGATCCAATCTCGACTGCTTTTACCGCCCCTATGTTCATCAAGCCCGCAAGTTCCCCGTCAAGTTTTCTGAATACCGGCTCTCCGACACCTGGAGGAACACCGGTGATAACCACCTCAATAATACCTCCGGAGGAATCACCTTCCCGTGCTATCTTCATGATCTCTGCCGTCATTGCATCAGCTGTCTCAACATGTGGGCAGAAAAGTTCAGGATGAATTTCATATCTTTCCTTTATCTCATTTTCGTCATAAGATGGTCTCGGAATTGCAGGTATCTTTTTTTCCAGTTCGGATAATATTGATGTTTTTTCAAAGAACCGCATACCCTTTTTAAAGAGGGCATTCTTAAAGATCTCTCTATATATCGGGTCTATCTCTTTTCTCGCTTCTCTGTACTTTTCACCTGCTCTTCTGATCTTTTCAATATCCATATTGGGCATTGATATTCCGGCCGCTTCTTTAACATAAGCTGTGACTATTATTCCATGATCGCCAAGGATCTTCTTTGCTACTACTCCTGCAGCGACTATGGTTGATGTGTACCGGCCGCTGAAAAATCCGGCTCCTATTGAGTCATCATTTTCTCCATATTTCTTATAGGATGCATATGAAGCATGTCCGGGCCTTGGTGTCCGGTTAGTGCTCCTGTATTGTTCGATATGTTCAAAATGTCTGTCCACATTGGGTATAAGGATCACCAGAGGAGTACCGTTCGTCAGCCCCTCATTAGAAAATCCGGGCATTGTATCAGCAGCATTGACCCCACTATAGATTATCGGAACATCTGCTTCACGGCGGGGAGATGTTAATTCCCCCTGTCCCGGTTTCCGCAGCATTAATTCCCTGTATATCTCTTCTTCCGTAATAAGGTATCCGGGGGGAACACCCTGAATGTTAATGGATAATCCTTCCTGGTATGATCCTCCTGCTACTGTTGTTTTGAATAATTTTCCATAGCTGCATCCTAACATTGTAATCTCCTAAAGTTATTAATGATCTGAAAATTCATTTAATTATGCTTATATCAGCCCCAAGTTTTTTAAAGTCTTCAACAAAAAACGGATATGTTACCTGAATGGACTCGGCACCATCATGGATCAGAGTTTCTCCGGATGCGATCATTCCTGCAATGCTAAGGGCCATTACTATCCTGTGATCTCCATAACCTTTAACCTCGGTCCCGGTTAATTGACTTTTTTCAATTACCAGTCCGTGATCCAACTCGTGTATCTTTGCCCCCATTTTTCTCAATTCAACACAGATCGCCCTGATCCTGTCACTCTCCTTCAAGCGCGCCTGTTCCACATTAAGAAGTTTTGTCTCCCCCTCAGCAACACAGCCGGCTATGGCCAGTGCAGGGAGAGCGTCAGGAATATCGTTCAGGTCGAGCTCCATTCCTTTGAGTTGGGTACCCGCCACAATTACTCCTTCTTTTTCATGACTGATCGAAGCCCCCATTGATTCAATGATCTTAAATACACGTTTATCTCCCTGCGAATCATTAAAATCAAGGCCCTCTATTGTTATTTTGCTTCCTGTTGCGACCGCTGCGATAAGGGGAAAAGTAGCAGACGAAAAATCACCTGGGATAGTCGTGGAGAATGGTTTATAAAACTGCCCGCCCTTAATTGTAAAGTGTTCAAAATTCCTGTTCGTATAAATTATATTTTGCTCATCAAGCCATTTGAGGGTCATTTCAATATAAGGTTTTTCATGAAGATCAATAACATCTATCTCTGTATCTCCATCAGCCAACGGACATGCGAGAAGGAGGGCTGTCAGGAATTGTGAGCTTATCCCGTCTGTCATTGTTTTCCCCCCTTTAAGAGGGCCTGAGATCGCGAGAGGAGCATGCCCGTTGTTTGACTCTACTTTTGCACCGATATCGTATAGTGCTGAAAGGAGAGGCTGCATAGGTCTTTTCCTGACAGAATCATCTCCGTCAAATTTGATGGTTTTATCTGATAAAGCTCCGATAGCAGTCAGGATCCTCAATGAGGTCCCCGAATTGCAGACATTAATTACCTTTCCCGTTTCTCTGAATTTTCCACCTGAGCCTTTTATTTTTAAGTGAGAATGTTCTCCTGATTTGCTGATAAAAGTGATCCCCATCTCTTCAAGAGCTTTCAGGCAGGAGAGGGTGTCCCCGGCGAGAAGAGGTGCTCTGATCAGAGATTCCCCATCAGCAAGCCCGGCGATGATCATTGCCCGTATTGTATGGGATTTTGATCCCGGGATCTTAATATTCCCACTAACAGTAGATTGTCTGATCCTGAGGTCAGAGGACATATTCGATCTCCCTTATTATCCTTTCTACCGTATCATCGATCCCGCCCTTTCCCCAGATCACCAGATCTGAGAATGGGAAAAGTTCTTTCTCTTTTTTTATCGAACCGGAATATATAAGGATGCGGAGAGGCCTCTTTTTTAATTTGTATTTTTCACCTTTTATTTTACTTTCATCCGGATCTGTAATGATTTCTATTTGTTCGTTTTTAAAAGATTCTTCGAGTTTATTTTTTATGTCTCTCTTTGAACTTCCTTTTCCCATAAGTATAATTTCGGAAGTGCCGGTTTCAGTTTTGTCCAGAATCCTGGAAAGTTTATCTTTCTCTTTTTTGCTTACATCTTTTCCTGTAAATATTTTAAAGGCCGGTATCGCCTGATTTAAAAGCCATTTCTCTCCTCTGATCACTCTGCAGCCGGCCGAGGATGCAGTTTCAGTCAAAGTTGATGATCTGTATAAAGCATCAAAAACTATCGTCTCTTTTTTCAACCACCCTTTTTTAATTAATTCGGATCCGGATATTATGGTTGAGATCAGGAGATCGCACTTAAATATTTCTGATTGCAGTTTTTCAAAAACGACAACCTCACAATCCATATCACCGGCAAGAATATGCGCTTTTTTGAATGTTCTGTTCATAATTGTAACCTGGCCGCCAAGTTGAGTGAGAGCATAAACGGCCGCTCTTCCTGCGCTCCCGGCCCCCAGTACTAGGCATTTTTTGCCGCTGATTTCAATTTCTTTCTCAATAAGTGTTTCTGATACTCCAAAGGGATCAGTGTTATACCCCTTTAAAGTTCCATTCACATTTACCAGGGTATTCACACCTCCGATAATACCTGATGGTTCATCCCGTTCTTCTGACAGGAGCAGCATTTCATTTTTCAAGGGTGATGTAACATTCATACCGGACAATCCAAGGTGTTTGAGCATATCGGAAACCTCTTCACCTGACTTTGCAGAGAGCCGGGAGTAATATGCATGAATATCCATAGAAGAGAAAAGGGTGTTAAAAATGATGGGGCTTTTGCTATGAGCAACAGGATAACCTGCAACGGCAAATGTATTAATTATTTTCATCTGTGATCAATTTATATATTTCTTTCAGAATGGATTTGCTGATCTGGCCTTTTGCAGTTTCCTTTCCATCATTTAATGATGCATATGTAAAGGGGGCTCCGAGTAGTGGTACGGCAAGTCTTGTTATCTTCCCTTTTTCTCCCATCCCGATTGCGATCAGCGGGATTTTTTCAGAAAGATCCTCAAAATCGTAAAGTGACAACAATCTGGCATTATCACTTCCCGAGATAATATTACATGCGATCTTGACAATATCTGCTCCTTTCTCCGAGCATGATTCATATATTTTTTTCAATTCGGATATAGATGGAGTTTTTTTTTGATCGTGACAGGAAATAATGATCTTACATTCATTTTCCCCGGAAAGTGTTCTTAGCTCCTTAAGGTATTCTTCGTCTGTTCCTAATTCCAGATCGACATAAGATGCTCCCGCTTTGATGCATGTTTTTAACTTTTCGATCCTTTCGGTTTCCGTAAATGTTCCCGGCCTGCAGGTGGCAATGGTTTTTGCCGTACTTGAGAAGATCGTTCTGATTTCATCATCAGAAAAATCATTCATATCCAGCCGTATCTCAACAAGTTGTTCATTGTTCAATAGAAACAACAGGTCCGGATAGTTAATTTTACCGATACTAACACATATCATCGATTACTCCCTCAAGAACTTTTATCGGGATCTTTTCAATAATTGCCTCTCCAATCTTTTTTAACAAAATGAAATTTATATTATCCCCTTCTCTTTTCTTGTCTCTCCTGACAGCCTTCTTGATCCCGCTGCATGAAATTTTTATATTCTGATTCAGATCGAATTTTTTAAATAACTCATAGATCCTTTTTTCCCCTTCAGCTGACAGGTCACTCATCTTTACCGATAGTTTAGCCGATATGCCCATTCCGACAGAAACAGCTTCACCGTGACTCAGATTCATGGTTTTTTCCAATGCATGAGCAATCGTGTGTCCGAAATTGAGTTTACGTCTTTCGCCCTTTTCTTTCTCATCTCTGTTGACTATTCCTGATTTCAGGACAAGAGAGTCATGGGTCAACCTGCCGATCACATCGGGATCCAGCCCTAGTGCACTTTTATGATTCTGCTCCATGAATTCGAATAAATTCCGGTCGCCTATTAAAGCATGTTTGGTGATCTCAGCAAATCCGTTCTTCAATTCCTTTGCAGGAAGGGTTTTAAGCATCTCCGGATCACATAAAACAAATTCGGGTTGGCTGAAAACCCCTACCATATTTTTATGGCCTTCAAGATTGACACCGTTCTTTCCACCGACAGAAGCATCGACCTGTGCAAGGAGTGTGGAAGCAATAAAACCGAATCTGACCCCCCGCATATATGTGGATGCAGCGAAGCCTGCTACATCGCAAACGATCCCGCCGCCGATGCCGAGGATGAAGCCGGAACGGTCGAATTCCAGGTCCATTAGTTTCTTATAAATATCTTCCACAGTCTGAAGGGTTTTGATCCCCTCTCCCTTTCCGATCGTTATGATATCCCCTGAAGGAAATTTATCTTCATACAGGCCTTTGACATTTTCATCGGTAATGATAATGATCCTTTCCCCTTTTAATAATTTTTTCGCATATGTGAAAGGCTTATTAATATAGATCGTTGAATTACCGGTGTTTCCATTTATTTCCAGGGTTTTCATTTTATTCCCCATTTGTTACATTATCCTTCATTCTTATATAATAATCGTTTTTTATTTCTAAGTCTAAATTTTTTCATTTTGTTCATTCACAACTGCGATTTAGTTTGCGTGGCTTTTTCCGTAATTACTTTTGGCTACCGCAAAAATGCTTATCATTTTTCGCTGGGCGAAAATCCTCAGTTCGATATTAGCGAGACTTCGGATTTGGCCCCGCAAAAGTAAAACACGGAAGCGCCACTTGTCTTGGGAATAAAAGAAATGGTTTTTGCCAGCAGGGAGTTTCAGGCGTAGCCATCCATCTGCATAAGCGGGCACCTCAGGGGTGACTCGTTAATATCGATCACCCCGGGGACAAGCAGCGTTAAGCGGATGAGAATATCCGTAGCGGAGCGATGTGGATGATGGCGAAAGCCAAAACTGAATGATATTTGTAAATTCCTTAACTCCAAAAGTAATTACGGGAAAAGCCACTATTTCACAGATAAATAATACACAGTTATTTATGAAAGCCGAATCAACAATAAATCATTTGAATGTGATATCATATTTGTGTAATTGATCTACTATTTAGTTACAGTAAGGGGGATAATATGAGAGAAAAAAATGATTTAAACTTGGCAGTACTTATTGATGCCGATAATATACCGTATTCAAATATAAAAGAGATGCTTGATGAGATCGCAAAATTGGGAGTGCCGACGATTAAAAGGATATATGGCGACTGGACGAAGCCGACAGTTTCGGGCTGGAAAAAATCACTACTTGAGCATGCGATAACTCCGATCCAGCAATATAGTTATACGGTCGGGAAAAATGCAACCGACTCTGCAATGATAATTGATGCAATGGATATTCTGCATAGTCAAAAAGTGGATGGATTCTGCCTTGTCTCAAGTGACAGTGATTTCACAAGACTGGCAACAAGGTTAAGAGAATCGGGGAAGGTCGTGATCGGGATAGGTGAAAAAAAGACTCCGAAGCCTTTCATAGTGGCATGTGATAAGTTTATTTATATTGAAATAATCAGTCGTAAAAAGGGGAGCAAACAGCAAACTTCTACAAAGACAGCACCTTCACAGGGAGATGAAGTAGAGCCGATAGATAATAAATTTATTCAATTAATCGTTTCTTCAGTTGATGATATAGCTGATGATGACGGGTGGGCATTTTTAGCCGAGGTTGGTTCCCTGATTATTAAGAAGAAACCTGATTTTGACCCCAGGAATTATGGCTTCTCGAAATTGACACCATTGATAAAATCTTTAAAAAAATATTTTCTTGTTGATGAAAGAGACAGCGGGAAGAGACATATAAAACATATTTATATCAAGACAAAGAAATAGATTTATCACCTGAAAAAGGGGAAAAGCCTAATGGACATAGTAAGAATTGTTGATGAATTTTCTATGAACAAGGATATTTTCAAAAAACTTTTTTCCGGATTGACCAGAGAAGAATATTTGTGGAAACCTGAACCCGGGAAATGGTGCCTCCTGGAGGTGGCCTGCCATCTTTATGATGAGGAGAAGGAAGATTTCAGAGCAAGAATAAAATCGGTAATGGAAGATCCGGAAAAGTCACTAAGCCCGATCGATCCCCCGGGATGGGTAGCAGATAGAAAATATATTGAACAGGACTTTAATAACACGGTGGAAAAATTTCTGATGGAGAGAGAATGGTCGATCGAATGGATACGTAGTTTAGTAAATCCCTCATGGGATAACGCACATGACCACCCTGTGTTCGGAAAAATGACAGCGAAGATGTTCCTCTCCAACTGGCTTGCCCACGATTATCTTCATTTGAGACAGATACTCGGCCTTAAATTTAATTATCATAAACACCTGTCAGGCAATTCATTATCCTATGCAGGAAAATGGTAAAAGTTGAGGGATGTTTATGAATAGAAAGGCAATAATTATCGGGAATTCGGATGGTATCGGGCTGGCTATTACCAAAAAATTATTACAAGATGGATGGATAGTCAATGGATTTTCAAGGAGCAGATCACCAGTCAAAAATTCATCCTACAATCATATTGTGTGTGATGTTACCGATAATGAATATGTAATCAAGTTGAAAAAAATAGTTAAGAAAGAAGGCCCGCCTGACCTTTGTATCTATTGTCCGGGGATAGGAGAATTACTGGATCTGGATGATATGGATATGGATATCAAGACCCTTGATATAAATTTGATGGGGATGGTGAGAACTGTCTCTGTTGTGATCCCGGCGATGGAAGAGAATGGCAAAGGCCATTTTATAGGCCTTTCAAGTTTTGCAGATGAGATGCACTCGTATGACAGTCCGGCCTATCATGCATCGAAGGCAGGGTTTACCAGCTATCTGGAAAGTATGGCCCTTGCATTGGAAGACACTCCTGTGAAGATAACTAATGTCCGGTTCGGCTTTGTTAATACGAAGATGGCAAAGGGTGATGTGAAACCTTTCATAATGCCGGTTAAAAAAGCTGTAAAACATATTATGAAATCTATGAAGAAAAAACCTGCCAGATATTCGTCCCCGGCTATTGTGATCCCTTTTATTAAATTTCGTAAGATGATGCTTAATCTGAAAATATTCTTTAAATAAAATAAATATTTTTGGCTTTCGCCATCATCTACTTCGCTCCCGCGCCGTATGCTCTCATACGGCTATGCTGCCCGGCCTCGGGGTTCTCGATATTAGCGAGTCACCCCTCCAGGCCCACGAGTGCAGATAGATGGCTACGCCTTAATCTTTCTTCTAAATAAATATCACTCATTTTGGTTGCCAAGATGTGGCGTTTCGGTGTTTTGCTATTGAGTAGCAGGATCAGAAAAATTTTTTTTATTTTTTGAGTTGCATTATGTTTAAAGTTGATGTATTTTACATTTTAAAATAAATTGGATGAGTTTATAGTCCGGTTTGAAAAAGACATGACTTCACATCCGTTATATCGGATGTTTTTGAAAAAGAGGCATTCTAAATATAAAAACCAGAACAAAATGATAATAGGAGTGAATTATGTCAGAAGACAAAGTAATGCAGATTAAAGAAGGAAAAGAAATTAATATTAATGATCCGCAAGATGTAAAAGAGTGGAGTGAATTTTTCGGAGTTGAGGAAGGAAGCCTGGTAGCAGCAGTAAAGTTTGCAGGAGCATCGTCACAAAAAGTTCAAAAATTCCTCGGAAAATAGATCCGGAATTCAGAATTATTAACTATTAAAAACTGTTAACGGCATCTTCCTCATTCTCGTAGGTGTCAAAAACTGTTATCAGTTTTGTGACATACAGGATATCCTTGATCCTTGCGGTCATGTTTACCAGTTTTACCATTCCGCCATTATTCTTTGCTTTTGTATAAGACCGGGTAAGTTCCCCCAATCCAGTTGAGTCCATCATGCTGAGATTTGCAAAATTTAATATAACCTTTGATTCTCCGCCTTTTATCAATGTGTCGAATACATCTCTGTAATATCCTACATCATTTCCTGTAAGTAATTTTCCGTCCAGATCAAGTATTGTAATATCTCCATTATTTCTTTTTGTTATCTCCATATTTCCCTCCGTCATATAATATATACGTAATTCTTTAACAAAAAGATGAATTATAATCATTTTTTTATTTCAGGCGAACAATTGTGTCTGACCCATTTAAAAAGTGCTTAGTCCCAGCCAAAAACAAAAAAATATATCACTAGGCGTTGGTGATTCCATCCCCTCTTCTATTAATTTCTATTATAGGTATAATTATTGCACTGGATGGGGAATAAATGAAAAAAATTGTACTTCTGATAATGGTGTTTTTAACGTTGAGTTGTCTGCAGGATAATTCAAAGCATAAGGGTTTATGGATAATATCAGCACCTGCAGGAGATGAATTTACAAATATCAATAAGAACGGAAGAACGGTGATCCCTAATGGCAGATATATTACCCCCTCAGGGAAAAGTATAATAACTGCACCTCATCCTTATGGATTGACTCTCAGTCCGGACGGGCAAACTGTAGTCACTTCAAATTCCGGGGTAGATCCACTATCAATTACCATTGTCCGAAATATTTTATCATCACATCCTGAAGTAAAGCAGATACCGCCCGGTCCTTCTTCCGATAAGGGAGTATTGGCCTCTGTGTTTATGGGTCTGGCAATATCACCTGACAATAAAACAATTTATGTTGCAGGTGGGCAGGCAAACAGGATATATTTGTTCGATGTCAATTCCGGGGAGAGGACGGGTGTTATAGACTGTTCTTATATTTCTGAGAAAGTAGATTATTCACATGGATATATAGGTGACCTGAAATTAACAAAGGATGGCAAAACTCTCTATGCAGTGGATCAGATTGGATTCAGAGTGGTTGTTATAGACACAATTGCCGGAACTCTGAAACACTCTGTCCCTGTGGGACGTTACCCGTTCGGTATCTGTCTCTCTCCTGATGAGAGAAAAATTTATGTAGCCAATGTTGGAATGTTTGAATATTCTCTGATAAGAGGGGGATCGGGGGATAGATCTAAAGTAAAACCAATAGATTTCCCCCCTTTCCCCTATGGTTCAAAAGAGATGATTGAGGGGATACAAAATGAGTCGGTGTCAATTCCCGGCCTTGGTGATCCGAATGCTATTGAGGCGTTCTCTGTTTTTGTTATTGATCTTAAGTCTAAAACAGATCCGGTAGTTGTTGGCAGAATAAAAACCGGACATTTGGTGGGCGCATTAGTAGAGGGGATCCCGGCAGTTGGAGGATCCAGTCCCAACTCAATTGTTGCAAATGATAAATATGTATTTGTCAGCAATGGTACAAATGATAGTATCTCTGTAATTTCTTTGAAAGAAGATAATGTGGTCGACACTATATATCTTAAACCTGAAAACCGGATAAAACAGTTCAGGGGGGTAATCCCTTTCGGCCTGGCGTTAAGTCCGGACAGGAAAAGGTTATATGTTGCAGAGTCGGGAATAAATGCAGTTGCAGTTATAAATGCTGTAGATCTGAAAGTTCTAGGTCATATTCCGACGGGCTGGTTTCCCTCAAAGGTCGAAGTCAGCAAAAACGGAAAATATCTGATTATCGCCAATGCAAAGGGATATGGGAGCGGTCCGAACGGGGGGGCAGCTTTTGAAAGGGGACCGGAGGGAAGTTACATCGGTTCCTTAATGAAAGGGACCATTCAGGTAGTGGAGATTCCTGATGATCAACAATTGAAAAAATTGACTGCACAGGTCATTTCGAATAATTTTAAATTCAGAAAAGCCGATGATCCGGTTTTTAAAAGTAGGAAGAGCAATCCAATTCCATTATTCCCCGGAGAAAAGATCAGCCCTATTCATCACATTGTTTTTATTTCAAAGGAAAACAGAACCTATGATGAAGTTTTCGGGCAGATAAAAAATACTGAAGGTGATCCGTCGTTGGCAAGATATGGAAAAGGTGCGACGTTTTCAAACAGAGATAAGACAAGCTCTGTTTCCAATGCTGTGGTTATGCCCAATCATCTGGCACTCGCCGGGCAGTTTGCCATTTCAGATAATTTTTATGTCGATTCTGATGTGTCTGCTGATGGACACCGCTGGCTGGTAAACACATACCCGAATGAGTGGTGTGAAACGTCAACTGCAGCCAGTTATGGCAATAATCGTAATTATCGGGAAAATTCGAAGGCACCTGGGGTGTTTGGGATGAATGGGACTGCCGGTGCAATTTATCCGGAAGATTATAATGAAGCAGGGTCCATGTGGGATCATCTGGAACGTCATGATGTCCGGTTCTATAATTTCGGCTTCAGCATAATGTTCGAACCGGGACTTTATAAGGTTGAGTATAAATATACAGGAATTAAACATTATATAAATTATCCGGTTCCGCAGCCCCTTTTTGAACGTACTTCCAGAATGTACCCGACATATAATATGGCAATTCCTGATCAATTCAGAATAGATCAGTTTATAAAGGAGTTTGATAAAAAATGGATTACAGGCAGTGATACAATGCCGGAATTTATTACGGTGATCATTCCAAATGACCATGGAGCAGGCGATCGCCCTGATGCAGGTTACCCTTTCCGCGAGAGTTATATGGCGGATAATGATCTGGCTGTCGGCCGTATTGTGGAATATCTTTCAAGGACACCTTATTGGAAAAGTATGTTGATCGTCATAACAGAAGATGATGCACAAAATGGTGTAGATCATATTGATGCTCACCGCAGTTTGCTTATGATTGTTTCCCCATGGGTAAAAAGGGATTATGTAAGTCATGTTCATTATAGTTTCGGCAGTTTGTTCAAGACATTCTGGAATATTCTGGCCCTTCCGTACTTAAATCAGTATGATGCCGGAGCTACTGATCTGGCTGATTTTTTCACAGATACTCCAGATTACAAACCTTATGATGCTATAGCAGTTGATAGTAGGATTTTCGAGCCTCAAAAAGCGCTTGACCCATTTGATGAAAAATTTGATTGGAAGGCGGTCAAAAGATCTCCGAAGATAGATAACGTGGCGGATATGTACCGTGAAAGTAAGGAAAAGGACAAGCATAGATTAGAGAACAGAGAGGCAGAAAATATGAATAAAGATATTAAAAAGTTTAAGATCGAGATCATTAAATATTATTTCGGGCGGGAGAACATCAGGATTATTGTTACCCATGAACAATTGATGAGTGAATCATCTATTGTGCTAAATCAGAAGGACTATACACTTATTAATCGGGTTCTAACCCATGAAGAGTCATCGGGGATAAAAGAGTTTCTCTCGGGATTCCCATTGGATGAATTTAAAGAGAATTATTATTACAAAGGGGTAAAAGACGGCACCCAGCTCCGTTTTATTATCAGCATTGATGATATTGAAAAGAATATTAATGTAGCAAACTATTATATTGTCGAATTAAGAGAGCTGGTTGATGAGGTTATAAAATTATTACCTGAAGATCACATAGATTACAACCTGGAAACAGTGCCTGAAGTCATCGGTAAATAATTTTATTTTATGGACTATTATTCAAAATCATTAAATTCAGCCCGGCTTGTGAAGTGTTATGAGGTTTCTACACCAAGGATAAAGCAATTCCTTGAGGCCGAGATCCTTCATGTTCTGGATAAGGCGCAGGAAGGTTCATCGGTTCTGGATCTGGGATGCGGTTATGGAAGGGTAGCGGTAAGGCTGGCTGACAAGGCCGGGAAAGTGACCGGGATCGATATTTCGGAAGATAATATAGAACTTGCCGGAGAAATTTGCAGAGGAAGATCAAATATGGAATTCTTTGTTATGGATGCGGCTGACCTGAAATTCAAAGATGATATTTTTGATCTTGTCATCTGTGTCCAGAACGGGATATCCGCATTCAAGTCGGATCCGGAAAAATTGATCAGTGAAACGGTCAGGGTAACCCGGAGTGGAGGTTCTATCCTCTTTTCAAGTTATTCGGAAAAGATCTGGGAAACCAGGCTTGAATGGTTCGAAGTACAGGCTGATCTCGGGTTGATAGGGAAGATTGATCAAAAAAAAACCGGGAATGGAAATATAGTCTGTGAAGATGGATTCATGGCAACAACATATACTGAAAAAGACTTCATGAAAATGGCCTCAAGCCTGGATTTGCAGGCAAAGGTATATGAAGTGGATGAATCTTCTGTATTTTGTGAAATTATAGTCTGAACCATGATTCACATGATTGCCATGATTGTAGCCTGCCCGAATCTTGAAATATTCAGTACAAGGGGTAGGCCTCGCGTCTATCCTGTTCTATAATTCTTGTAAATATGGGCGACCATAGAATCACCAGTGCTTTAGAGAGTGTGACGGGGAGTCGCCCCTACATAAAATTTTGTTTTTGCTGGAGCTGAAAGCTGATGGCTGTAGGCCAGGTTTAGCTTCTGATGTTATTCCTGCAACTTCAGGCTAATTTATATTGCAGGTGTCTCCGCTGCATGGCAGGATGCTTGTCCGGGAGTCGCGCATGATCCGGTTGAATATTACTTTGCCTATCTTGTAGTAGCCGCCCGGGGACGGGTGGATTCCTGGGAGGAGGTCCTTGTTCCTTTCAAAGACCGAGTGGAGGTCGATCAATTCCAGATCGTGTTCAACCGATAACTCTTCAATAGCCGGAACGATTTCCTCATTTACCCTTATTGCTGATTCTTTGGTAAATGTATTGAGATCGGTGGTGAAGATCGGCGGGATCGTGCAGAGATATACATCTATTTTATACTTTTCCTTTTTTTCAAATGCCTTGATTATATTTATAATTTCCGACATATTTTTTTTGAATTTTTTTGTCGAAGTTCTGTCATGATCGATCCTGACATCATTTGTACCGAGCATTATAACGATTACTTTAGGCCTGAATTTTTTCATCATTTTTGACTTCGAAAAGAACTCTAAATATTCTCCCGAAGTATTTCCTGGTATTCCACGCGAAATCGCGGTATATGCTACATCTCTTTTTACAAATAATTTGTTCAGGTGTGTCGGGTAATTTCCCCATTCGCTATCCGTGATACTGTCACCGAGACATAATACGAAGGTTTCTTTTTCACCTGCTAAACAATAAACAATAAATGTAGTCATTGCTAATATGAGCAAATATTTCCAGATCTTCATTTTATCTCTTTCCAGCCCTTCCGAAGGTAAGAGCAGATTCGGGGGTTAATGTTAATAAATTTATTTTTGCTTTGCTAAAGATGCTGAAGGTAAGAACTAAAGTTATTAGTAAACAATGTGTCATAATAAAATTCATTTAATTTTTTTGTTTTGTTAAACGTTGAACAAAAAAAATATCAAGGTCGAATCATATCATGGTTTCAGCAATTTTATAAATGTTTTTTCATTAATTATTTTTATTTTGAGTTTTTCCGCTTTGTCCAGTTTTGATCCTGCTCCCGGCCCGGCCAGGAGATGAGTTGTCTTTGAGGTGACGGTATTTGTTACTTTTCCGCCCCTCTTCTCTATTTCCTCAGCTGCAATAGATCTCGGATTAAAATTTTCAAAACTTCCCGTGATCACCCAGATATCCCCGGCGAACACCTGTTCCTCTTCAGGATTTTTTCTCTCTTCGGCTCTCATTCTTAATCCGGCATCTGCAAGGTCGTCTATAAGTTTTAATTTATCTTTATCTGAAAAATGTTCTATCAAAAACCGAGCTGTGATATCTCCGAATCCCGGGATATCTGAAAATAGTTCAATATCACCGGTCTCCGCAGCTTCCCTTATCTTATCGAAGGAATCAAAGCCGTTCTTTATCAGATCGGATACTGCTACCTTTCCTATCCCCTCAAATCCGAGGGCAGTGAAAACCGTGGCAAAATCGTTCCCTTTACTCTCTTCAATACTGTTTTTAATATTATCTATCTTCTTCTCTTTGAATCCCTCTTCACCGAGAAGTTTGTTTTGATCAAAAGAATAAATATCAGGAATGCTTTTAATAAATCCCTTTTCCAGGAGGAACTCTATAGTCTTTTCCCCCAGGGTATCTATATCCATCTGCCCCTTTGCTACAAAAAAAACTATCGACCGCCTGAGCCTCTCCGGACATTCGGTATTCTTACAAAAATGGTGTGCCCCGTCCTTGACGAATTCTGTCCCGCAGAAAGGACAATCGGACCTTATTTTATAAATGGAAGGATCTTTTTCATCCTTCTCTATCACCCTCTCCACCGCCGGGATTATATCCCCCCGCTTTGAGATCGAGACCCTGTCCCCGATTCCCAATTCTAGAATATCTATATACTCCTGATTGTGTAGTGTTGCTCTCGCTACGATACTTCCTGCTATCTGCACAGGAGCAAGAATAGCTACCGGGCTGACCCTTCCGTTCCTGCCGACCTGGATAGCTATATCTTCCAATATTGTTTCAGCAGCCGGTGAATCAAATTTATAAGCTATCGCCCATCTCGGATGATGCGATGTTTCCCCGAGCTCTTCTCTCAGGGCTATCCCGTTCACCTTTATCACGAGTCCGTCGATATCATAATCGAGCTTATCCCTCTCTTTTGTATGATTTTCTATATAATCAAAAATTTTATCAACAGATCCTGTTGTGATCCCGGGGAGCTCTTTTTTCATTTGATCAAGGAAATTTTTATCTCCTGAAAATAGGGCGAGATTTTTGTTTACCGGAAAATTCAAAGCCTTCAGATCGGATAAAATTTCCACATGTCCTTTGCCGTTCTTATAATATCCTTCATAAGCGAACATATTGAGAGGAACCCCGGCCACGATTGACGACCTCAGGTTCCTTAATGATCCCGCTGCCAGATTTCTGGGATTGGAATATTTGTTTTCAAATTTTTTATTGAATCTTTCAAATTCACTTTTTTTTATAAATATTTCGCCCCTGACCGCTATGTCAATTTCCTCCGGGAGAACAAGGGGGATCTGGCCTATGGTTCTCACATTCTCGGTCACCACATTTCCCCTGACCCCGTCACCTCTGGTCAAAGCTGTTTCAAGGATACCTTTTTTATAGTAGAGGACGATCGATGCACCGTCGAGTTTCTCTTCGACCACATACTCCGCCTTCATATCACTGCCGGCAGAGATCTTATCCACCCATTTTGTAATCCCTTCCCCGGTGTACTCCTTGTCGAGGCTGAGGACAGAAACGGAATGTTCCATTTCGGCAAAAGTGTTGTCGAGATCTGATCCCACCCTCTTTGTCGGAGAATTTTTCTGTGTGAGTTCCGGATATTTTTTCTCAATATCGAGGAGTTGGTCGAAAAGCCTGTCATATTCATTATCGGAGACAATGGGATCGGCAAGAACATAATAGTGGTATTGATATTTCAGCAGTTTTGCCGAGATCTCCTCTATTTTTATCTTTATATCCATTAAACTATATTATATATTGTTTCACTGTTTGATCCAATTGTTGACTAATTATAATTTTCAGATAAAATCGGGTTAAACCGGCCTTACGGAGGGGCAAAGTATGAAAACACAGGATAAAAAAAAATTCACAAAGATAATATGCACTATAGGTCCCTCCTCGGAAAGTGTCGAAGTTCTTGAAAAAATGCTTAAGGGTGGAATGTCGGTTGCCCGCCTGAACTTCTCCCATGGCGATTTTGAAACTCACAAAAGATCAATAAAGAATATAAGAACAGCAGCGAAAAATACCGGTATCCCGACAGCAATTCTTGCTGATCTGAGCGGCCCGAAGATCAGGGTGGGTGAACTGGATGAACCGGTTGAACTGATAAAGAATAAAGTTGTTTCGTTTGGGACCCGTAAAGGGGATGGGACTATCTATACAGATTTCACTATGCTTCCTGAGATCGTAAAAAAAGGGGACCCTATCCTGATCGATGACGGGAATATAGAACTGAAAGTAACAGAAGTAAAAAGCAACTCGGTTGATTGTAAAGTTGTAACTCCCGGTGTTGTGAAATCAAAGAAAGGGATTAACCTGCCCTCTTCGGGACTTTCAATTCCGGTTTTTACAAAAAAGGACAGGGAAGATCTTAAATTCAGTATCGGAGAAGGGGTGGATCTTATTGCAATGAGCTTTGTAGATTCACCCGAAAATATAGTCCCTGTAAGGAAGATGTTGAAAACATATTCTGCAGATATTCCCGTTATTGCCAAGATCGAGAGGCCCCGGGCCCTTGATAATATAATTGAGATCGTCGATGTTTTTGACGGGATAATGATAGCGAGGGGGGACCTCGGTGTAGAAGTTCTTCCCGAGAAGGTTCCTATCATTCAAAAAGAACTTATTCTCCTCGCCAACAGGGAGAACAAACTTGTGATCACTGCTACCCAGATGCTTGAGTCTATGATATCAAGCCCGAGGCCGACCCGTGCCGAAGCATCGGATGTTTCGAATGCTATCCTTGATGGGTCCGATTGTGTAATGCTCTCCGGCGAGACGGCGGTCGGGAAATATCCTGTTAAAGCCGTGAACATAATGGAGAGGATCGCAGGTACTACCGAAGGTTCCAGGCTTTACCCGTATGCGATCGAAAAAGATGATTATGAACTGCAGCATACGGAAGCGATAGCGAAAGGAGCTGCCGAAATGGCTTTCGATATGGATGTTAAGGCATTGATGGTATTTTCCTGGTCGGGAAGTACAGCACTTTTATTATCCAAATACAGGCCTCCGTGCCCGGTCTTTGCATTCACTCCCGATCCGGGGATCAGGAACAGAATGGCTGCATTCTGGGGTATTTCTCCGCGTCTTATAAAATTCACATCAAAGACAGATGATATGATAATTAAAGGGGAGCAGGAACTTAAAGCTGACGGCTATCTTAAAAAGGGAGATACTCTCCTTGTTGTCGCCGGGGAAACTCCAATGAAGGGTGCAACAAATATGCTTAAGTTCCTTAATGTGACCTGACATTATCTACTGGTCGGCGCCGCAATAGATACATTTTTCTACTTTTTGGGGGATCGTCTTCCTGCAGCTCCAGCATACATGATCTGTCCTCTCATCTCTTGCCGCAATCCTTTTCTTTATATCACTTATTTCGGAAGGATCCCCTGTTTTTTTCTGCTCCAGTGAATCGAGGTCGGCAAGGATGGCCCCGGTATTCTTATATCTGTTAGAAACTGCCGGGGAGAGGGTTCTCATTATTATTTCACTGAGTTCAGGTGAGATTGTGGGCATCTTTTTTATAAGAGACGGGAAATCCCCTGCCTTAGCCCTCTTATATATCTCCATCGGATTTGCAAGGACTATGGGAGGGAATCCTGTTATCATCTCATAGAACAGACATCCGGAGGAATAAATGTCAGATGCAAATACGGTCTTCCCCTCGAAATGTTCGGGTGCCATATATGGTGGAGATCCGATCTTAGTTGTCGCATAACGACTCTCTTCGAGGAAGGTGGCGGTTCCGAAATCGGTTATCTTAACATTATTTTTTTTGTCGATCATTATATTTGACGGCCTGATATCCCTGTGGAGTATTTTATTCTCGTGTGCATATCCTAATGCAGAGAGGATCTGGCGGAAATATGCCAGTGAAACTTTTACACTGAGTTTTACTTTATCGTCAATTATCTTTTCGAGATTTGTACCATTGACATATTCCATTACCATTATGACATTGCCGTCAATCATGTCTACTGTCAGGAGTTTTACAATGTTCGGATGGTCAAGAAGTTTGGTTTGAACCATTGATTCTTTCAAAAGTTTGTCTTTCTGGGAGCCGATCCCATGGGGAATCTTGAGGGCCCTGTCGCTCTTTAGAAAAGTATCCTCGGCAAGGTAGACGGTACCGAATCCGCCACTTCCAAGCTTTTTTTTAATCTTATACTTTCCTAAAGTACCTTTGATCTCTATCAATTGGTTTTCCTCCAGTTACAAGTATATATATATTATCTCTATCTTGTTAAATATTTCAATATTGAAACTGCAGAAAAAGCTGCAGTCTCCACTTTCAAAACAGAATCATTTATATTTACAGGTGTAAATCCCGAGTTAATAAACATTTCCCTCTCTTCATTTGTGAAATCTCCCGGGGGGCCTACAACACAGAGGAAAGGGCCTTCATCTTTTATAGTTACTTTTTCCCCCTCTATGTCCAGAAGTATTCTATTTTTAATGTTTTCAGATCCGCTAATAATTTCCTCCATTTTACATGGGGGATAGATCCTGGTCGCCCACAGATTGTCGTTGACCTTAAGTGACTCTATTGCAAGTTTTTCCCATTTTTTTATGGATGATTCACTTAGTGCTGCTTCCGTCCTGGAAAAGATTACAGGGCGTATCTCATCAACTCCCATCTCGGTAAGTTTTTCTATCATCAGGCTCATCGGTTTTTTTTTCAGCAGGGAAGGTGCGATCATGATATTTACCGGAGGTCTCTCTTTAACTATCTCTTTTTCGATCTTTACAATTGCCTTTGACTTTCCTATGGTTTCGATCTTTCCCGAAAAAAGTGTCCCTTGCCCGTTAAATACTTCTACAGGATCTCCGGGCTTGCTTCTCAGAACTTTGCGAAGGTGGAAAAGCTCATCAGATACTATCTCGATATGTCCCGACACAGACTTTTTATCTGAATAGAACCTTCTGGGTCTCATCAGTTGGACAGGGGATTCTTCTTTTCAGATCCGGTTTTCTTTGCCGTTTCGATCTTTTTCAGTTCCCTGAAAAGTTCTTTCTCCTTTTTTGAAAGTTTTGTCGGGGTTTTTACGTTTATCACTATCAGAAGATCTCCCTTTCCCCAGCCATTTAGATTTTTAAACCCTTTATTCTTGATCTTCATGATCTTCCCGCTCTGGATTTCGGCCGGGATCTTTATTTTTTCTTTTCCGTGAAATGCATTAATAGATATATCTTCACCGAGTGCAGCCTGGGAAAAAGTTATTTCCATATCGTATATGAGGTCCAACCCCTCTCTGCTGAAATTTTCATCATTCTTAACGTTTATGAGAATATAGAGGTCCCCGGCCCTTCCGTTCATATGGCCGCCATCGCCTTCGTCGGAAATTCTCAGCCTGTTTCCACTATCGACTCCTGCAGGTATATTGATCTTAATATCTTTTTCCATCTTTTCACGGCCTGTCCCGGAACATGTATTGCATGGGTGGACAATTATCGTCCCTTTCCCCCTGCATGCATGGCAAGGTGTTGAGATGGAAAAGAAACCCTGACTTCTTCTCACATTTCCCTGGCCGCCGCATTGTTTGCAGGTCTCAGGTGAAGTGCCGGGCTCACTTCCGGAACCGTTGCAGGCCGAACAACTAACTTCACGCTCTATTGCTATCTCTTTTTCGATCCCGTGGAATGAGTCTTCAAGAGTTATGGTAGTCTCAACACCGATATCCGCACCTCTTCTCGGCATGTTCTGCCTGTTCCTTGAAGAGGACCTGCTTCCAAAACCGAAAACATCTCCCAGAATATCTTCAAAATCTGAAAATATCGAATCGGAGAAGAAAGAAAAATCAGAAAATCCCTGCCCTTGTGAGTTGAGGCCATTGAATCCGAATTGATCATATTTAAGTTTTTTCTCTTCGTTTCCGAGGACAGAATATGCTTCTGATGCCTCTTTAAACGTTTCCTCAGCATCTTTATCATCCTGATTCCTGTCGGGGTGGTATTTCATTGCTATCTGTCGATATTTTTTTTTTATCTCTGCCTGGGTTGAATTTTTCGATACTCCCAGAACTTCATAATAATCCCTTTTTGCCATTTTATTCCTCAAAATCAGATATGAGCAGGTTGTTTATTCTTTTTCTGATATCAATAGTTTTCATCAGCATACCGGTCATTGTTGGGATGTCCTTTTCCTCCAGGACCTCTTCTATCTGGGTCATCAGGATATCGATCTCCCCGATCTCTTTTTCGGTAAGCTTGTCTTCATACCGCTCCATGAAGAATTTTATTGTCTCTTTTTCTTCTTCAATATTAGCGACAGTCTGGTTAAGTCTGATAGTTTCCCGGTCCTTTATCTCAAACTCTTTTGCTTCCTCGATCAATTGTTTTATTTTCTCAGGTGATAATCCGCTTGCAGGCAGAACATTCATGCTCTGTGATAATCCGGTTTGCAGGTCAATTGCTGATACTTTGACCAAGCCGTTTGCATCTATCTCGAATGTTACTTCGATCTGCGGTAACCCTTTCGGAGATAGCGGGATCCCGATCAGGTTAAAGTCTCCGAGAGGCTTATTTTCAGATGCGATCTCTCTCTCTCCCTGAAGGATGTGAATTTTAACTGTCTGCTGGTTATCGCTTATTGTGGTGAATATCATCGATTTCTTTATCGGTATTGAAGAATTCTTGTCAATAAGTTTCGTAAATTTATCTCCCTTTGTTTCAAGCCCGAGGGACAAAGGGGTAACATCCAGGAGTAACAGGTCTCTTATCCTTCCATGCAGAAGTTCGGACTGCATTGCTGCACCGATAGAAACAACCTCCTCCGGATTCAGATCGAATTTTGGCTCTTTTGAGAAAAGTTCGGTCAGAAAACGGGAGACCATCGGCATTCTGCTCTGGCCTCCGACAAGAAGTACTTTTTCAATCTGGTCAGGTTCCAGATCGATCTCACCCATAGAATCCTTGACAAGTTTTATAGTCTTTGCCACCAGTTTCGATGTAAGTAGTTCAAGTTTTTCTCTGTCCAGATTTTTCTGGAAATGGTAATTCCCCCCCTTCTTTGAGTGGAAGAGGTAAGGGATGGATATTTGTGTTTCCGAGTTAAAAGATAGTTCGATCTTTGCTTTCTCGGCCGCCTGGGTTATCCTCTGCATGCTGTCCATATTGCCGGAAAGGTCAGTGTTTATCTCCTTTTTGATCTCTGAGAGGATCCAGTCCGAAACAGTAGCATCAAAATCATTTCCTCCGAGGAAAGTGTCTCCCAGAGTTGATACTACCTTGAATATCTCATCTTTGACTTCTATGATAGAAATATCAAAAGTACCGCCCCCAAGGTCATAAACGGCATAATAGCCATCTTTATTAATCTTGTCCCTGTATGCGATAAGTGCAGATGTCGGCTCGTTGATGATCCTGGAAATTTCAAGTCCGGCTATTTCACCGGCGTTCTTGGTTGCCAATCGTTGTGCATCATTAAAAAATGCCGGAACCGTGATAACAACCTTTCCCACATTTTCACCAAGGTAATCTTCTGCTATCCCCTTCAGGTACCTCAGGAACATTGCAGAGATCTCCTCCGGAGTGCAGATCTCTCCGTTGAAATCTATATGGGCATCACCGTTTTCAGCTTCAACAATGTTATAAGCAGCTGTGCTTCTTATCTTGTCGATCTCCGGAGAATCGAATTTTCTCCCTATGATCCTCTTAACTCCCCAGATCGTATTTTCAGGGTCTGAAAGGAATTGTCTCTTTGCGATATTGCCGAAGATCGGTTTTTTGTTTTTATTGAGCGATATTATAGAGGGAATGACCCTTGATCCTTCCGGATTTGGGATGATCTCAGGTACTGAACCTTCGAAGAAACTAATACATGAATTTGTTGTACCAAGATCAATCCCGATATTTTTAGCCATTTTTTTATTCCTGAGTATCGGTCTGGATAATCGGTTCCGGCGGAATTGCAACTTTGGCCAGAGTCGGCCTCAGCAATTTGTCGTTATACGTGAATCCTTTCTGATAAACTTCTACTATTGTTGGTCCTGAGACAAAATCAGCCTCTTCTTTGGAAAGAGCCTGGTGAATATTGGGATCAAAGGGTGTGTTCATTGCTTCGATCTCTTTCACTCCATTCTTGTTCAGTATTTCTATTAATTGCCTGTAGATCATTTCGACACCGGAAACTATCGAATTTTCCCTGGATTCGCCATCTTTGACCTTCAGGGCTCTCTCAAGGTTGTCGGTTATTACTAAAAGCTCTTTGAGAAAATCTCCCAAAGCATATTTTTGATGTTCTTCTTTCTCTTTTTTTACCCTCTTTCTGAAATTATCTATTTCTGCCATATTCCGAAGAAACTTATCTTTAAACTCATCCCTTTCGGTGGTTAGTTTCTCAATGACCTTTTCCTGAACCTTCAGTTTGGCGATGGATTTTCTTACCTGGGCTTTTTTCTTTTGATCTACTCTCTTTTCAACTGGTTTCTTCTGAACTCTCTCATCTTTCCCGAAATCAGGGTCATCAGGAACATAACCAATATCCAGTTCATTATCATCAACACTCATTTATGCCTCCATGGGGTTTTCAGACAATATTGTACTAATATGACTTGAAAAATGTTTTACCCTGTTTATAGTTTCAGAGTATCTTGTAAATTTAGGGCCGATTATACCCAGTTTCCCTATTGGGTTTTCCGACCAGTAAAAGTTTGAAATTATCAGAATAAGCTCTTCAAATTCAGATATACCCGACTCCCCTCCGAATGCGATAACCGGATTCCTGTCCTTTTCGTTCAGAATATCCTTGAGGAACTTTGCAAATCTCTCTTTTTCCTCGAGTGTGCGGATTATTTTTTTCAGGGTCTCTGTATCTGTCACACGGGAGTTGAGAAGGTTCAGAGTGCCGTTGTAGAAAAGATCGGCAGTCATAAGGTCCTCAGTCCCGAGGAGATTATAGATACCCCGGTAAACATTTATATACCTTTCCTTGTCCTTGAAAAGCCTGTTCCTTATTATCTTAAAAACCCTGTTCAGGGAACGGTGTGAGAACTCTTTGTTCAGAATCTGCTCCCAGTTTTTTAGTTCAGCTTCTGAATAATTCCTGTTTGTTATAAAGATTTTTGAAAATATCCACTGGTTGCTTCCTCTCAGGATCATCATTATTTTATATGAATCGATCTTTATCAGTTTTAAGCTTTTAAACTCAAGATCGAAAATAGAATCAAAATAAACAAAGCCTATATGATCTGACTCCCGTGAAAGGAGATCGGCACTTTTTGTGGAGAGGTCACTGAAGTCCTTTCCGGTTGCCTTCAGAAATTCCGGAGAGAGAGGGCCGGTTTCGACCATTTTATCAAGCCCTCTCAGATACATCTTAATACCTCTGTCGGATGGTGTTCTTCCTGAAGAGCTGCTGCTCTTCTCTATGAGTCCGTTTGCTTCAAGTTTCTGCAGCTCTTTTCTTATAAGGGAGCAGGAGAAAGGGAGATAGCCTGATAATTGTGCAGAACTGACCGGAAGTCTGGTATTACTGTATAAATTAACCAGTGTAGCCAGTATTTCCGTATCTCTTTTGCTAATCCACATACTGGAAAGTTTATAATAATATGTAAAAAATGTCAATTATAAAGCGGAGAAACGGGGGTCACTCTTCTCCGGTAAGGATCTCTTTTTTAAACAAAGTTACCCGGTTCTTCCCATTCTCTTTGGAATAATAGAGTGCCTTGTCTGCCATATTGAGGACCTCTTCTCTGGTTTCACCATCCTCGGGGAAAGATGATATCCCCATGGAGATCGTTACGCTCCCTTGCGGCTGCTTCTCCATTCCCGGGAATTTTGATCTTTCAATTCTTTCCCTCAGCCTGTCCCCTGCCAGAAACGATCCTATTTTGTCAGTGTTGGGGAGAAAGATAACATATTCATCACCACCATATCTGGCTGAGATATCGAAAGTCCTGAAAGTATCTGTGACAATATGACCGATCCTTCTTATCACGCTGGAACCGTTAATATGTCCATTGTTATCATTATAGTTCTTGAAATTATCTATATCGAATAAAAGGACGGAGAACACTTCGTTATATCTTTTCGCTTTTTTCAGGTGATCCTCCATCATCTGGAAAAAATGGGTCTGATTTAAAAGGCCTGTCAGGCCGTCCCTGATCGAGAGGTCTCTTGTTTTCTTCAGGAGTTCCTGGAGTATCTCCCTGTTCTCTCTAAGGTTCAGTGAAAGATGGGAGGAGATAAAAAATGCGAGCAGCAGGATTAAATCATATGAGATCATGACCGGAAGCCTTTGTTTGATCTCGAATGAGTTGTCTATAAAAAATATTAAAGATACCAGAATTATTGCTATTGAAGTATTCCTGATGGCTTTATCATGGGTCACAATAAATGTGGATATCATAATGTAGAAGATGTACAGGATCATGACAGGGCTGTTCACACCTCCTGAAATGAAGACAATTATTGACAGGAGAACAAAATCAAAATCAATCTGGACGGTTGCAAGTGACTGGAGGCTTTTGTAATCCAGGTTCTCAAGTTTCTTTCTTATCACTTTCTTTAGGGTTATATTGAAAAGGATATTACCGATCACCATCAGACTGAGGAGCAATGAGAGGTCTCTGAGCCTGACCGTGTCGGTCTCATTTGCAAGATTGAGTATTATGAAGAAGACAGAAACGAAAATGGTGTAAAAGAATCTGATTTTGATCAACCACTGATTATCTTTGATCAGACGATCGAATGCCAGGAATTCAGGTGCTTTGAAATTGCTTTTGTATTTCTCCCTTTCATCCATTTCCAAAGGTTAGTCCTTTTTCAAAAAAAAATCAATTTTTTTGTTGAAGTAAGTACTTCTACGTATTAGAATTAAAAATCATAATTCTGTACGGAGGAGGCAAAATTGTACAAGGATAAAAAGTTCTTTGATCTAAGTTATTACAAATTCACAGGGTCCTGGGCATGGATACTTCATCGTCTTTCAGGCCTTGCTCTTATTTTTTATCTTTCAGCTCACATATGGGTTATCAGCACTATTTCAAAAGGGCCGGAAGGTTTCAACAGGGTGATGGGAGTTCTTGCATCCCCTTTGTTTAAATTGCTGGAGATAGGGCTGTGGGGAGTTATATTATTTCATGCTTTCAACGGTATAAGGGTTGTAATTGTTGACTTCTGGAAAGGATCACTTAATCATAAAAAACTTTTTTACATAATGATCTTTATTGCATTTGCACTCTGGGTTGCCGGTGGATACTTGATCATTTCCCACATGTAGGAGGATGTAATGGACAAGAATTTTAAAGAAACTTCAAAAAGCGGCGGGATCATCTGGTTGTTTCAGAGACTCTCGGCTGTCGTATTATTCGTACTACTGATGGCACATTATGTGACTTACCATTTTATTGGGCATGGGGTAGTAAAGTATGTAGATATAATTGAAAAGATGAAAGCACCCTGGTTCAATCTGATACAATTTCTCTTTCTTTTAACGGCTTTGTATCACGGGATCAACGGGATATGGATGGTTGCGGAAGATTATATGAAGAAGAAGGGCACCAGGATATTTGTGTTTTCTGTTCTGGTAATGCTCGGAGTCATCCTGATGTTCGTCGGGATGCTTACCATTTTTAAAGCTGGAGCGAAATTATGAACATAGAAGAAGCAAAAAAATATCACAGGATGGATGCAATTGTTGTTGGTGCCGGACTGGCTGGTCTGAGAGCAGCTCTGGAACTTGCAAGGGATGGACATGAAGTAGCTGTTCTTACAAAAGTGTATCCGACAAGGTCACATTCGGGTGCGGCTCAGGGAGGGATTGCGGCATCCCTGGCAAATACTACAGATGATTCAGAAGAATTACATATGTTTGATACAGTAAAGGGGAGTGACTGGCTCGGTGATCAGAATATAATCGAATTTTTCGTCAGTGAAGCAAAAAAAACTGTTTATGAATTTGAACATATGGGTGTTCCTTTCTCCAGAACCGAGGATGGAAGGATAAACCAGAGGGCTTTCGGTGGCCATCAGAAGCCGAGGGCATGCTTTTCGGCAGATATAACCGGGCATGTTCTCCTTCACACATTATATGAACAATGTCTCAAATACAATGTCCATTTTTATAATGAGTTCCAGGTTTTCTCACTACTGGTGGAAAAGAATATTTCAAGAGGGGTTGTTGCCTGGGATATCAGAAACGGAGGGCTCCATACGTTTCATGCAAAAGCTGTCCTTCTTGCTACCGGGGGATACGGAAGGGCATTTAAGGTTACTTCCAATGCCCATGCCAATACAGGAGACAGCCTCGGCCTGATCCTTGAGAACGGACTTCCTCTCGAAGATATGGAGTTTGTCCAATTCCATCCTACCGGTCTTTTTAAACATGGAATATTGATGTCTGAGGCCTGTCGTGGAGAAGGTGGTTATCTTACTAACGGAAAAGGCGAAAGGTTCATGGAAAAATATGCAAAAGAAAAAATGGAGCTCGCACCGAGAGATGTTGTCTCCAGATCTGAACAGACGGAAATAAATGAAGGCCGTGGGGGTAATGGAGATGATTACGTTTACCTCGACATGAGGCATCTTGGTGAAGAGAAGATCATAAAAAGATTACCTCAGGTAAGAGATCTTGCTATTAACTATCTTAAGGTTGATATGATCAATGAGCCGGTTCCCATTCAACCGACAGCACACTATTCGATGGGCGGAATTCCGGCAAATATAAACACCGAAGTTTTGAAAAATCCGAAGGGTGACATTGTTGTCGGCCTTTATACTGCAGGCGAGACCTCATGCCTGTCTCTTCATGGTGCAAACAGACTCGGGACAAATTCTCTACAGGAAGCAGCGACATTCGGAAGAGTCGCAGGGACCTCAATGTCTGAATTCGTGAAAAATAACGGGCTGGAAAATCTTCCTGCAAATGAAACCGATAATGCCAGAGGGAAAGTATCGGCATTAATGGAAGGAAAGGGGAAGGAGCGCCATTCAGTTCTCAAAGAAGAACTTCAGGAGAATATGACTAAGTATGCCGGAGTTTACAGGAATGAGAAGGATATGAAGAAACTCATGAAGGTCATCAAAGAGCTTCAGGCAAGATATAAAAAGGTTACAATTGATGATAAGGGTGATGCTTACAATATGGATCTTTTCGAAGCATTCGAGGTCGGAAATCTTTTGAGTTTTTCAGAGGTTATGATCGAAGGAGCAATTGCGAGGAAAGAATCGAGAGGCGCTCACTTCAGGACAGATCATCCGAAACGTGATGACAAGAAATGGATGAAGCATACTTTTGCATGGAAAACAGCTAAGGGTGTAAAGCTTGATCATACAAGAAAAGCGATCATTTACATGGACAGATTCCCGCCGCTTGAAAGAAAATATTAAGGAGCTATCAGATGTCAAAAGAGAAAAGAGTAATAAAAATTTTAAGATACGATCCAGCAAATGATAAAAAACCGCATTGGGTTGATTATACAGGTGAATATGATTCTGATTCCACAATTCTCGATGTTCTGAATGAAATCCACTGGAAGATTGATGGTTCGCTAGCATACCGGAGATCTTGCAGAAGCGCAATTTGCGGTTCCTGCGCAATGAAGGTGAACGGCCAGAATATTCTTGCATGTGAGACACCTATTCACAAGTTCAAAGGGAAAATAAAGATCGAACCGCTTCCCGGATTTTCAATAATTAAAGATCTGGTAGTTGATATGGATCTTTTCTTTGAAAAATTAAAAAAGGTGAAACCTTATCTGATTGTTGACAAACCTCTTCCGGACAAGGAATTTACACAATCTCCAGAGGAATTTGAACACATCAGAGAATCGGTGACGTGTATTCTCTGTGGAGCCTGTACCTCATCCTGCCCGAGCCTGTGGGGGAATGAAGATTATCTGGGACCCGCAGCTTTGCTCAGGGCGTATAGATTCATCTTTGATACCAGGGATGACGGGGCAAATGACAGGATGGATATAGTAAATGATAAGAATGGGATATGGAGATGTCATACTATTTTCAATTGTATGGAAGCATGTCCCAAGGATATCAAGATAACGGAATATCTCTCCCGCCTGAAGGTGAAAATAGTAGAAAATTCTATCTGATCTAAACAAATTTCTTTTCTATACGTTAGTTATATTGTAAGGAGGATTTTATGAAAAAACATCTGATCGTTTTATTCTCTTTAACTCTGTTATCACCATTTATTTCCGGAGGAGAAAATGGTGTAGAACTGGCTGAGATCAATAAGCCCGGAAATATTGTAGTTGATGGCGGGCAGATCCTTATTACTGAGTTCCCGACCGTTTATGTTTATTCACAAAAAGATTTCAGTTTAATAACCAAATTCGGAAAAAAGGGAGATGGGCCGCAGGAGTTCTCGCAATACATCAGGATCCAGAAAGATCCGGAAAATCCTGACAAGATAGTCATCGGAAGTCATATGAAGATTTCCTATTATACTAGGAATGGAAAGTTTTTAAGTGAGAAGAGGCCGAAAGGTGCCGGACTTGCAAATGTTTATAAACCTTTCGGAGAAAAATTTGTTTCTTATAGTGGTTACCAGGACAAAAAGAAGAAAATAAATTATTCAACTGTTGAACTTTATGATTCTGAAATGAAAAAGATCAAACAGGTATATAAAGAGCCTCAGTTCTTTCAGCAGGGGAGAAAACTTAATCCTCTGAGGACATGGGGAGCATGGTTCAGATTATATAAAAATCAAATATTCATAACCGGAGAGAGGGAAGGATATGTGCTGATCTTTGATCATAATGGAGATATTAAGAAAGAACTTAAATGCGGATTGAAAAAACTGAAGGTCAGAGACTCGGATATAAAGAGGTATCACGAATATTTCAGAACAGATCCTCAGACTAAGAATTTTTATGAAGCAGTTAAAGCTCAATTCCAGTTTCCATCAACCTTTCCGGTCATCAGGGGTATGGATGTTGTTGATGAAAAACTTTATGTTAATGGATATCCGGGGCCGGACGGTAAGACAGAGTTTGAAGTGTATGACCTTAACTGGAAGCTTCTTAAGGATAATATCTATCTTCAGATTCCGGAAGCAACAGCAAGAGATCTTTACCCCTATACCATAAAGGATGGAAAGCTATACCAGCTTGTCGATGATGTTGATGAAGAGGTCTGGGAGCTTTATGTCCACGACCTGAAATAGTATTTCCACTGTAAACGTTGGTTCAAGGGGTTCAGATATGCCTCTGGCCGTATTTACTTTTACTACCGCAAAATCCTGCTGGTATTTTTCTGGACGCCCGCCTTCCGTCCGATATTGACGGACTCAGGCTGCCAGTCCCGTAAAAGCAATACATGTCCACGGCTGATCCTATTTTAACTCCTTCTCCCTCTGGGAGAGGGATGGGGTGAGGGGAAAACGGTTGATTGTTGCTCCCTGTTAGAGTAAAATATTCTTTCAATGGGAAAAGAAAATGTGCTTGTTACAGGTGGTGCCGGATATATTGGTAGTCATATAGTAAGAGACCTCGGAGAGAACGGGTACAACCCGGTTATTGTCGACAATCTGTCGATGGGGAACAAAGATTACATCCTCTGTGGTGATTTCGTTGAAGGGGATATCGAGGATGACGAACTCCTCTCCCGTGTGATAAGTGAATATAACATCAAAAGTGTTATCCATTTTGCTGCATTTATTCAAGTAGAGGAATCGGTCAGTGACCCGTTAAAATATTATTACAATAATTCTGTAAAATCTTTCAAGCTGATAAGGAATTGTGTTAAATGCGGGATAGAGAACTTTGTGTTCTCTTCCACTGCTGCCGTCTACGGAATGCCGGATGTTATCCCTGCAACCGAGTTTTCACCGTTAAAACCGATAAATCCTTACGGAAATTCTAAATTGTTTACCGAAATGGTGTTAAAGGATACCGCAGATGCAAATGAAAATTTCAACTATATTGCTCTCAGATATTTCAATGTAGCCGGGTCGGATAAAAAAGTAAGGATAGGACAAAATTATAAAAAACCTACACACCTGATCACCCTTGCACTGAGAGCTGCTCTTGGTGAGAATCCTTCATTAAAAGTGTTCGGGACAGATTATGATACGGCGGACGGGACAGCAGTCAGAGATTATATTCATGTCGATGATCTTTCTAAGGCCCATCTTTTATCACTTGATTTTCTGAAAGAGAGAAAGGATAGCAGGATCCTGAACTGCGGATACGGGAAGGGGAGCAGCGTCAGGGAAGTTATTGAAGCTGTTAAAAAGATAACAGGCATAAACTTTAATGTGGAAGATGCTCCGAGAAGGGCAGGAGACGCACCGGAATTGACAGCAGATTCATCAAGGATAAGGGAAGAATTAAATTGGGTCCCGGAATCAGATGATCTTGAGCTTATTATTAAAAATGCCTGGGACTGGGAGAAGAAGCTTAAAGAAAAATGAGGCATATCAAATATATTATAATATTCTACATCTTTGCAGCTCTGCACATTACAGGCGAAATTGTTACAAAAGAAGATCATGAGAGCAGGGATCTGAAAGAGTATCAGGAGTTATCCGGTGGGGAAAACAGGACGAAATATCAGATAAATGCAAGAATATTCCCGGGGAAAAGGGAGTTGGAAGGGGTCGAGATAATCAGGTGGACCAACAGGACCGGTATAGATGTAAATTCTCTGAGATTGAACCTTTTCTACAATGCTTTCGGTAATCCGAAATCCACTTTCTTTAACGAGACCTCTATATTCAAAGCTTCCAAAGAGAAACTAAAAGAATATAATTTTGGAAATATTGAAGTTAAAAAGATAGAAATTATAAACAGGAATGAAAATATAACCGGTGTCCTGACCTATCTGAGCCCGGATGACAAAAATGCAGATGACAGGACTAATGTTGATTTTAGCCTGAAGAAACCTGTGCAGCCGGGGCAGACAATCTGGATAAAAGCGGAATTTAAATTGAAGATCCCCGATATTTTTTATAAAACCGGACAATCCGGGAAATATATTTTCATGGCACACTGGTATCCCAGGGTATGCGTTCTCCGAAGCAACGGGGAGTGGGCCGGGCACCAATTGCACAGAATGCCCGCGTTCTTTTCGGAGTTCAGTAACTATCACGTAAGAATAACAATTCCGGACAATTTCATAGTGGGAGCAACAGGTGAGAAGATTTCCGGTGAAAGGCTTAATGATAAATTAATGGTTTTTGAATTTACACAGGATAATGTTCAGGATTTTGCGTGGGCTGCATATCCGAATTTTATTGAGGTCAGGGACAAAATAAGATTGAAAGGGAATGATTTTGATACAGATATAATTCTTCTTTTATCACACCGAAACAGATCGGCTAAGGAGAGATATCTTAATATAGTAAAATTCGCATTGAAATATTTCGAAGAGAATCTTGCATCTTATCCATACAGAACCTTAACAGTAATTGATCCGCCTCTTCAGGGATTCAATTCAGCCGGACATGCATATCCCACAATTTTGACTGCAGCTTATCTGAAAATCCTTCCTGCATCTCTAAAATATTCTGAACTTGCAGTAATTCATGGTATTTCCCGCCAGTTCTGGTATGGAGTGGCCGGGAGTGACGGCTTTAAGGAACCCTGGCTGGATGAAGGTATTGCCGTATTTTATGAGATGGAGATAATGGACAAATATTTTGAAAAGAGGAACTTACTTCTCAATTCACTATATTTAAGAATATTCGATTGGGAGATAAAAAGAAGGGCTTATATAAATCTGTCCCCTCTCGAAAGATCGAAGTATCTTTCCTGGAACATAATTAATAATAAATTTTTTGTCGGTAATATGTATTCAAAAGTTTCACTATTACTCAGAAGTCTTAAGAATATAATCGGGGAAGAAAAGTTCATGGGATTCTTACGCTATTATTTCGACAAAATAAAATTCAGCCATCATAATACCGTTATCTTTAAGTCGGAGTTCAATAATTTTTTTAACGGAGATTATGCCTGGGCATTCGATCAGTTTGTCGGAACGGACAGGGATCTTGATACAGCAGTATACTCTGTCAGATCTGACCGGATCGGGAAGAGTGGGAAATATAAGAATGAAGTGGTTTTTGTGAGGAAGAGCGGTTATTGGCCTGTTGAGCTCTCGGTCATACTAAAGGGCGGGAAGGAGATAAAACTTTTCTGGGAAAAGAATGAGAAATGGAAGACGGTTGTATTCATTGATGAATCGCCTGTGGATTTTGCTATTGTTGATCCCGGAGTCAAGATACTCCTGGATATAAATCTGGTTAATAATTCAAAGGTTTTGAAGAAAGAGAATAGTGTATTAAGGAGACTTGCGGTTAAATTCGGATTCTATTTCCAGAATGTTTTAGCCTCTCTTATACTTTAAAATGAACATATTAAAAATAATCGGAAGAGGTTTTAATCTCAGGAGTATAAAACTCGCCGCATATGCATGGTTTTATAATATGTTGATCTCACTTATTATCTACTTTGGTTTTTATATGGTATTTGTGATCTCTGCAGGGAAATCGATGATAGCAGAAAAGATTGGAATGTACGGATTATTTACTGCTCTGCTGGATATATTTAATAACTTCCCCGGGAGCTTTACATTGCTTGTATCTATATGTTTTTATTTTGGGATCCTGTATATCATTACATCAGTGTTTATTTCTGCCGGCATATTTTCAGTTATGATGGAAGAGGAAAAAGCTACATTTTTCACACTTTTATCAGCATCAATTGACAATTTTTTCAGGTTTCTGAAGGTGTTTTTAATAAATGTTATTAATTTTGCCCTCGCACTTATCCCAATGGCGTTTCTGGTTTTTGCTTTCTGGATGACTTTGGAGAGATCATTGAATGAAACTCTATTCGGGATATTCATAGTTATATTTTTCATTATTGCTATGATCCTGCTTGTGTTTTCTGTTGCTATATATGATTATTCGCGGATAATCAGGCTTAAGGATGGAAGAAATTTTTTCTTCTCGTTCAGGGAAGGGGTCAGGTTTGTTTTTAAGAACAAAAAAAACATCCTCCTTCTCTTCCTCTTTTATTTTATTTCGACCGGAGTACTTTATATTATTTTTAAATTGTTCATGAGTGTTGCAGAAGATTTCCTAGGGATGATTTTTGTGTTTATACTCTATCAAGTGTTTGTATTGATCAGGTATTTTCTCAAGATTATAATAATAAATGGTGAATTTGAGCTGATCCGGGTTCCTTATTCTGAGATTCAATAACTTTACCGGATAAGATTCGTATGTTCCTGTTACGATAAAATATGAAAAAAGAATATAAGATCGATCTGCTTACAGGTGATCTCAAAAAGATCATCTTCAGGCTGGGAATGCCGATTGCGATCGGTTCAGCGGTACAAATGCTGTATAACCTTGCAGATACTTATTGGCTGGGAAGGTTGGGCAGGAGTGCAATATCTGCGCCTGTGATCTCATTCTTCATATTATTCCTGCTGATCGGACTTGGAATAGGTTTCTCTGTGGCTGGTACATCGCTCGTTTCACAATATATCGGAGCGAAGGAGAAGGATAGCGCCAACAAAGTATCCGGTAATCTCCTTTTTATCATGAGTGTGATCTCCATAGCCGCAGTTGTATTGTTATTACCTTTCAGCAATGAGATCTTCAAACTTCTGAAAACACCGGAGGACACATTTGTCCAGACCGTTTCATATTTCCGTATCTCCCTTGTCGGGATGCCGTTAGCTTTTCCGTTCTTTGTTTTTTATTCTGTTTTTAACGGGTATGGAGATACCAGAACTCCATTGAAAATCGAATTGTTCTCGGCATTAATAAATATAATTCTGGATCCTGTTTTTATCTTCGGGTACTTCGGTCTTCCCGCTCTCGGTGTTAATGGTGCAGCTCTGGTGACTGTCGGCTCAAGAGCAATAGCATCGGCCGCCGGATTATATATCCTGTTTTCAGGAAAACGTGGATTGAAAATCTCATTAAGAATGCTGATCCCGGATAAGAAGATAATCAGAATGATAATGCGAACCGGGGTTCCTGCTGCTTTCGGAATGGCCGGAGCATCAATCGGGTTCATTGTTCTGATCGGTTTTGTAAATCAGTTCGGTACGGCTGTGATCTCTGCTTACGGTATCATGTCAAGGATTGTCCACTTGTACACAATGCCTGCAATGGCGATCGCTTCTGCGGTTACCGCTATTGTCGGACAAAGCCTTGGTGCAGGTGATGTCAGGAGGGCCTCGTTATCTGTATTGACAGGGTTAAAACTAATGCTCCTCATATTGACCCCCTTTATTATTTTATCCACTTTTTATGGTAAATATTTTACAGCCTTTTTTATTCCCGGTGATAAGCTGGTTGAAAATATCAGTTCGTCCATGTTTCTTATTATATCTCCATCAGTTTTGTTTTTTGCTCTGGGTTCTGTCCTTAACGGAGCATTTCAGGGTTCCGGATATACAATTCCGGTAATGGTATCGAATATTCTTCGTATATGGATGTTCAGGATCCCAATCGTATATTTGATCTCATTTGTTATGCTCAAAGGGCCGGGGAATCCCGGGGCCCATAACGGGGTGTGGTGGGGAATGTTCTTCTCAAATATTTTTGCGTTTTTTATTATTTTAATATGGTATTTGCCTGGAAAGTGGAAAAAGGTCCGGATAAATGATAAAAAAGAGATGAAAGGTGTTAATGATGAGTGAAAGTTCTGAAAAAAGTAAAAAAAGGAAGAAAATATTATCGGAAAAAAGCCTCGCTTTCATGAAGGAGGAGCTCGAAAATCTAAATGAGATCGTTGGAGCGATAAAACCTTCTTCAGGTGAACTCCCGGCGTTAGAGAGTATTGATATTTTCGGAGGTTCCATGCCTATGAACGGGATAGCGGGCGGAGATCACATAATATATATCGATTTTAATAAAAGGTATGATCTCGATGTCAGGATACATGATGCTTTAGAGAATGGTGAAGTTAAGGTTGCTGAAAGATTGAAATGCCTCAAAAATAAGGCCGGAATTCTTATTGCGGATGTCTCAGGACACAAGCTGACCGATGCTTCAATGGCTGCTATGCTTCATCAGGCATTTATGGTAGGTGTTTTGTATGAATTGAAGACCTTCGGAGAAGTGACAAGTGAACTTTTTGAAATATTAAATTCAAGGTTCTATAAATCTTCAGCTTTTTCAAAATTTATAACGATGATCTATGGAGAGATCTCTTCAGACGGAACTTTCCGTTTCATAAATGCAGGGCATCCGTCGCCCGTAGTTTTTTCAAATAAGTTTGATAAGCTTATGAAGGTTTGTTCAAAGAAGGCTTTGTCTTTTCCTCCCGTGGGGACTCTGCCGTCAGTTGTAGATGTTGATTCCAGCAGAAGTAAGAGTCGTCTGGGATTTAAAAAGAGATATTCGGTGAATAAAATTCACCTGATGGGGACTGGTGATATTCTGATACTTTTCACTGACGGCCTTATGGAGCATGGTATTGATATGGATCTCCTTTATTTTGAAGAGAGGCTGGAAACGATCGTAAGAGAAGTGAAAGAACTTTCATCAAAAGAGATCTATCACAGGATCCTTGATGATATGCAGGATTTTGCTGACCCTTCGGATGACATAAGTTTTGTAGTAATAAAAAAGAGTTAGCCCTGTTTTAACTGAAACTAATTTTTTTCAACCTCTTTTCGATCAGTTCAAGTTTTTTTGTTATATGGATATTATGAAGTGTTTTGTTTTTTATAAGAGCTGCCGCGTCTCTGCTTGCTCTGAAATAGAGTTCCGGATATTCTCTGATATCTGAGATCCGGAAATCGAGATATCCGGATTGTTCTGTCCCTGCTATATTTCCGCCCCCCCTCATGCCAAGGTCTTTCTCCGCTATCTCAAATCCGTTAGAGGTCTCCTTTATGATCCTGAGCCTTTCACTGCCGGTACTTGTTATCCTGGATGAGGGGAAGAGATAACAGAATGACTTTTTGTCCCCACGTCCAACCCGTCCTCTTAATTGATGCAGCTGGCTGAGGCCGAACTTGTCTGCATCTTCAATAACCATTATTGTTGCATCACGGATGTCAATTCCCACTTCTATAACAGTCGTTGATATAAGTATTCTTATGTCCCCATCAGAAAATTTACGAAACACTGAACTCCTCTCCTCCGTGTCAACCTTTCCCGAAATCACACCAAAAGTGACCCCTTTGAATATTTTTTTAAAGAAAGGGGCTTCTCTTTCCAGAGATCTGAGATTTTTGAATCGGGTGGATTCGGAGATCAGGGGAAGGACTATGAAAACTTTTTCTCCCCCTTCTGCCCTTCTTTTTATTTCTGAATAGAATTGTTCGCGGATTTCCTGCTTCAGGATAAGAGTTTCGATCGGGAGTCTCCCCTCAGGCATGGATCTTATCTCACTGACATCAAGGTCCTTGTAGAGAGAAAGGAGGAGGGTCCTTGGGATCGGTGTGGCAGTTGTGACCATCAGGTCGGCTTTCTCTCCTTTGTAGAATAAAGCTGCTCTTTGAGCTACACCGAAACGGTGCTGTTCGTCGATAACTATTGCTGAAAGATTATGGAAGATTATTTTGTCATTTATTAAAGAGTGTGTGCCGAATATTAACTGGATCTTACCACTTTGAAGGTCACTGATTATTTTCTTTCTTTCCGAAGATGAAGTGCTTCCGGTCAGAATGGCAATATTTATTCCCTTGAAGAATCCTGCAGCATTTTCGAAATGCTGGCTGATCAATATCTCGGTTGGGGCAAGGAAAGCTCCCTGATAACCGTTTTGTACAGCAAATAGCAGAAAAATGAAGGAGATAATGGTCTTGCCTGATCCGACATCACCAAGAAGGATCCTCTGCATTGTAAAATTACCGCTCAGGTCGGACATAATATTTTCAACAGCTTTCTTCTGGTCTGAGGTCAGTTGAAAATTGACATGATCCCTTATTGTTTTTTCCGGATCGTGAATGAGATACTTCCTCCCCCTTTTGATCTTTCCCGACCTTTCTCTGATATAAGCGATCTCAAGTTGAAAAAAAAGAAATTCGGTATAAATGAACCTTTCCCTGATACTTTCAAATTTGTGCTCGGCAGAATCAGGAGAATGGATCTTCTCAAGTGATCCCCAAAATGGCTCGAATCCGTACTCCTTTACAAGATGGACCGGCAGAATATCATCTGAAATTTCTTTTTGAATAAAAACATTTTCAATGAAATTTTTAACGGCTCCACCACTAATGCTTCCGATATTTTTATAAACCGGAATGATCCCCTCTTCATCTTTCAATATTCTCGGATTCTCGATCTTGTTCTTTATTCCTTTAACCAGAACTTTCCCGTACACTCTCAATTTATCAGAGGATCTGATCAGCTCCATCATATAGGGTTTGTTGAATATTGCCATGTCCACAGGGACTTCTCCGATGGTTCCTGAAATATTGATGATCGAAAGCCTTCTCCGGTAGTTTCTGTAAAGATTGGAACTTTTAATATTTAGCAGGTAGACCTTCTCGATCCCGTCTTCAATTATATTGTCTGTATCTGATGTGTCGATATAATGCTCGGGGAAATGAGTGATCAGGTCATAAACACTGTTATATCTGTACCTGTTAAGAATCTCGAGATATTTGTCACCTACCCCTTTGATTATCCGGGGAGAGGAATCTAGAAACGGTATCAATAGAATATTATCAGTTTCTTATGGTCTGTTTTTATATTTTTAATTCCCGGAAGCAGCCTGAACCAGTCGAACATTGATTTTTTGATCTTATAACCGGTCTGAGCTGCACCGAAAGCCTCATCAAGAATTTCAGGTGAGAATGAAGTTCCATTTATCCTTACTTTTTCAAAATCATATCTCATTCTGTAATTACTGCAGAAAACCTTTCCTTCGAAATCTATCTCAAAATCTTTAAGGAAGGATGGGATCTTCTCATATTTTTCCCCTTTAAGTACAATTTTCATATTGCCGCCTACATAATTGTTCTTGCCGAATTCCAGTTTTATATACTTTACTTCCCTTGCATATTTTCTGGTGTAAATGAGATTAAGATAGGAATTAAGGTCCCTTTGTGAGAATGTTATATTTTTAAGGATTACACTTTCTGTTTTTTTTGCAGATATTCTTTTCAGGTATCCGTCAATCCTTTTTGCCCTTTCAAGTGAGAATTCTGTAGCAGGGGCTAGAAAGAGTGGAATTAAAAAAAATATTATCAATAATTTTTTCATGTGAGAATTTTAACCCTTCTCCCTTCTATTTTCAATTTATTGCGAAAATAGAGCCTTATAACTTCAGAATAGATCCTGTGTTCTTCTATGAGGATTCTTTTACTGAGGGACTCTTCCGAATCGTTTTTTTTAATCCCCACGCTTGCCTGCATTATGGCCGGGCCGGAATCTACACCTTCATCTACGAAGTGAACTGTACAGCCGCTTAATTCAGCTCCTGCTTCGAGTGCCTGTTTCTGGGCATCAAGTCCCGGGAATAAAGGGAGGAGTGAAGGATGGATGTTGATTATTCTGTTGGGATATTTTTTAATGAGAATAGGAGAAATGATCCTCATGAATCCTGCGAGGCAGACCAGGTCGATTTTGAATTTTTCGAAAAGTTCAATTAGATTTTTTTCATATTCATCTTTTGAAGAAAAATCACGGGGCCTTATAAAATAGGCTGGTATCCCGAGATCATCTGCTGTTTTTAATCCCTTTGCTTTTCTCTTATCACTCACAACTACAGCGATCTCAAAAGGGGAATCCCCGATGATTGAATTTTTATAAATGGCCTCAAAATTTGAACCCCTGCCGGAGAGGAGAATAGCAATTTTTCCTTTTTTGGTATTCATATGATCTGGATTTGATTAAGTGTGCCGAAGGGGGGACTCGAACCCCCACAAGATTGCTCTCACAAATACCTGAAACTTGCGCGTCTACCAATTCCGCCACTTCGGCAACTTTAAAATTATACCACAAAACCCATGCCCTCTTCCATACCATATTGTCTACATAATTTGGGGACGGTTCTCTTTTTTATAGACAACTCAGTTTTGGCTTTCGATATTATCAGCGGCCCCAAGCTATTAAATTAAGTAAAACTAATTTAATAATCTAACATACAAGGTGGCCGCAACAGCCGATGGATGGCTACGCCTGTAATATATTGTACACAAAAATGGAACCGTCCCCGGATGTTGCATTTTTTGAGGGAGTTGAATTTGGGTTTTTCGTGTGCTACGATTACAAAAATGGTAACACTGGATTTGTATGAGGAAAGATGAATAGATTATTCTTATCAATTATTGTTTTTGCCGCTCTTTTATTTCCATTATCCCTATTTTCGCATGGAGTTGATATCGTATTGATAAATGGCGGGACCGGCATCGAGGCAAGATATGATTCCGGTGACCCGATTTCACATGCAGATGTGATTATATATTCACCTGAAAATGGTTATGAGCTGTTCCAGGTCGGAGTAACAGACAGGAACGGGCGTTTCCTTTTCTTCCCTGATGCGGATGGGAAATGGAAGGTGGTTGTCAATGACGGGACCGGACATGGAGGGACAAAATATGTCATTATTAATGGTTCCTCTATAGTTCAGGATGAGGCAATTGAAAAACCTGTGGGTAGAAGAATTAAGATATTATCAGGTATCATGGTGATATTCGGTCTGACAGGGGTTCTCTTTTTTGCTTTAGCCAGAAGAGACCGGAAGAGGAGCTTGGATGCACATTCCTGATGGATTCCTCTCGCTTCCTGTTTTAATATCAACGAGTGCCGTATCAGCTTCTCTTTTATATATTTCGGTAAAAAAACTGGATAAAGAGATAAGACCTGAGAGGATACCTCTCATGGGATTGTCTGCCGCTTTTGTTTTCACTGCTCAATTATTAAGTTTTCCGGTTTTCGGAGGGACATCGGTTCACCTTACAGGTGCAGTTTTGATATCAATACTTCTCGGCCCTTTATCGGGATTTCTGATAACTACTTCAGCAGTTCTGCTTCAGGCGTTTCTATTTCAGCATGGAGGAATAATTACCGCAGGTGCGAATATTATGAATATTGCAGTTATCCAGGCCGTTCTTGGTTATTATATTTTCAAGATATTTTCTAATAAGTTGTATATTTCAGGAGCATTTATAGCGGCATTTTCGGCAGTATTTATTGCTGCTGCAATTTGTGCGGTGGAATTAATAGTCTCCGGAACGATACCGCTGAAGGCAGGGATGATAGCTATGCTTTCATCTCATTTGTTTGCGGGGGTTGGTGAAGGTTTTATAACTGTACTGATTCTGGGTATGATCAAAAAATTAAAACCTGGCCTGTTGGAGTTGAAAAAAATATGAGGCACTCATTCTGGGATCACTTCAGCGGGCTTGACACTCCTGTCCACAGGTTATCCCCGGGTGTTAAAATTTTATTTGTTATCTTACTTGTTCTTATTCTTACTATATTGCCCGGTGACTATATATCATTTTCAGCACTCCCTCTGTTACTACTTCTGATAATCATCTTGATTTTCTCGCGTGTCCCGGTTAAACATGTTGTAAAGAGGACACTTGTTATCCTGCCGCTGATCATCCCGGTAATAGTACTTAACTCTATATTTATGGAATCCGGGCTGAGTCACTCGCTGATACTTTCGGTCAGGTCATTTTTAAGTATTTTTTCTCTGGTGCTTCTGGTATCGGTCACAAGATTTTCAGATATTATGAAAACCCTTTCCCGATGGCATTTTCCCCGGATAATGATCATGATCCTCTCATTTATGTACAGGTATTTTTTCCTGTTGACGGGAGAGATGGAAAAAATGATAAGAGCTGTGAAGCTGAGGTCAGGTGGCACCGGAGGGTCCGGGATATTCAAAATATACAGTCAGATACTTGCGATCCTGTTCATTAAAAGCTATGAGAGGGCTGAAAGAGTATATCATGCAATGCTGATGAGAGGATATGATGGAAATGGAGGATTGCAGTGACGATTGTAGAAGTGAAGAACATAAGTTATACATATCCTGATGGAATTGAAGTTTTTAAAAATATTTCCTTTAAAGTTGCAGAAGGTGAATCCCTGGGAATTATCGGGCCTAATGGAGCCGGGAAAACGACACTCCTGCTTGCGTTGTCAGGCCTTATTAACAATAGTGGTGAGATAATTATCAATGGAGAAATTAAATCAGAGAAGAATATAAATGATATCAGAAAGAAAATAAGTTTTGTTTTTCAAAATCCGGATGATCAACTCTTCATGCCGCATGTTGAGGAAGACATCTCTTTCGGGCTTAACAAGCTCGGATACTCGGAAGAAGAAATTAATGATATCGTGAAGAAGTCCCTCAATTCAGCCGGGCTTGACGGATTCGAGTTGAGAAGCAGTCATCATTTGAGCCTCGGTCAAAAAAAAAGAGTCTGTCTGGCAGCCGCATTTGCCCGTAGTCCGG
Source organism: Candidatus Aminicenantota bacterium (assembly GCA_029938635.1). Taxonomy (GTDB): domain Bacteria; phylum Acidobacteriota; class Aminicenantia; order UBA2199; family UBA2199; genus UBA647. Next base: position 126,903 of record JAOZUQ010000001.1, on the reverse strand, counting down.
AAATACTTCTTCTGGATGAACCTTCAAATGAACTTGATCCCGGAGGGAGAAAAGAGCTGGCCGGATTAATTCAGGATTTTAAAGGGACGAAACTTATAGTAAGTCACGACCTGAATATGATCGGAGAGATTTGTGACAATGTTATGATTCTGAATAATAGTATTATCAAAGCCATAGGGGGATCGAAGAAAATACTTTCTGATAAAAACCTGATGGAAAGCAATTCACTGGAAGTCCCGTATATATACAGATAACAGGAATTTCAGGTGAGATCTGATCCGGTCGATGTCATAATAAGCTTTCCATGCTTAATACCTTTAGTGCTTGTAAGGCGGTCTGTCAGCTTTTTGATCTCACTGCTTTTTCCTTTGAGAATTATTACTTCCAGGCAGTTTTTATGATCAATATGAACATGGGTTGAAGAGCGGATTATGTCAAGATTATCATGCTGTATATTGTTTATAACCTGTGATAGATCATTCCTGTGGTGATCATAAACCAGGCTGAAAACTCCGACGGTTTCCCTCCCCTCCTCTTTCCATTCTTCCGAGATAAGTTCTTCCCTTATCAGGTCCCTTATAGCCTCGGATCTGTTCTTATATCCTTTTAGGTCGATCAGTTTATCAAATTGTTTAAGCAGATCAGAACTAAGTGAAACTCCAAATCTTATAAGTTTTGACATCAGGTTTATCTCCCTTATTTTTTATATATGAATTTTCCGATCCTGCGAATCCGATTCATCTCTTCCTCAGACAGGGGACCATCATCAAGTGCTATCATATTCTCATCGAGTTGTTCCTGAGTAGAAGGAGCTGTAAAACAGAGATCTGTTTTCGGATGAGACAGGACGAATTTGTAACATTCTGCAGCTGTCAGAGGTGATTCGCCTGAAGGCATTTTTTTTGGATTCAGAAGTTTCCTCCAGGCTGTTGAGGTGTAGATCGTAACACCGGGTGCATCTTTTTCCGGAATATTGGGGAAAATATCTCTCTCCGCGCCTGTATGAACTGCATTATACCTGAACATTAAAATATCAATCGGGCAATCCGGATCGGATGCAAGTTTCCCGAATAATTTGCGGTTGTGTCCCGATAGTGCTATGAACCGTATCTTCCCTTCTTTCTTCAGAAGCATAGCTTTTTCGAGCACTCTTTTTGGAAGATAATTGTACCAGCCGAGGAGAAGCACATCTGTGTAGTCTGTTCCCAGTATCTTCAGCCCTTTCTCAACAGAACGGGGAGTGAGGATGCCGGAATGATCGTAGGATTGAAAGACCGTAACCACTTTTTCTCTATCCTTTTTACATATGTTCTTTAATGCTGTCCCCATCTTTTTGTTTTTAGGGGAGCTCCACAGGAAATAATTTATCCCGTATTCATAAAACCCTTTCTCTATCGCTACAGTGGGCAGTCCGTATGCGGAAGCGATACCAAGCCTGCTGACTTCAAGCCCGGTCTTACCGAGTGTTCTGTATTCCCTGAAATTTTTTTTCATATATTCTCAATCTTTATAAATATCCCAGTGATTCGAGAGATTCAATATCTTTTTTTCTAAGCTCCGGATTTACAATTCCCTGTTTTATTTTTGAAGCTAATCTCAGGTGATTGAACAAATAGAACAATAAAGTCTTTTTTATCAGGGGTCTGTTTTTAATTTCATGATTTTCCCCCGGATCGGTCTCGATGTTAAAAAGCTCCATGGTTTTATCGTTGTATGGGAAGTGTATTATAAGTTTATACGGATATTGCTGGACCATATATCCCGGATAATTGTACGCATTTATTGATCTGACAAAAAGTTTTCTCTTTTTTCCCTGAATCAGCAAATTCCTGCCGTAAGAGTTCATTTTATAAAGATAGGGGAGCTTGAAAATATCTGATAAAGTTCGTACAAGATCAGATGTGATTACCTGTGAATTATATGTCTCTCCTTTAAGTCCCGGGATCTTTATTACAAGAGGGATCCTCATACTTTGCTGATAGAGTACATGCCCGTGGCCATAAACTCCGTGCTCTCCTATAGCCTCTCCATGATCTGACAGAAAAACAACAATTGTATCTGAAGTGAGACCTCTCCGCTTCAGGATGTCAAGGATCTTTCCGAACACCATGTCGCCGTAAGCAAGATTTCCGTCATAAAGTTTGCCGAGAAGTATACTGATCTCCTTTTTACCCTTATATTTTCCTTCTGAAGCCATATAAATAGAAAGAATTTTTTCTGGTGTTGTCTGAAACTCATTCTGGAATTTGGTCAGAAACGGAGGCGGCATTGCAAACGGATCATGAGGTTCACGTAAATGAAGATATACAAAGAATGGATTGTCTCCGGAATTGTCGAGCATTTTTTTGAACGGGTCCAGAAATTCTTCTGCCTGTACAACCGGATTATTTAAAAACAATTCGTCAAATTTTGTAAATCCCTTATCAAATTTATATGCCTTTCCGAAATTGGGGTTTGCAGAAATTGCACCTGTAAAATAATCTTTTGCCAGGAACATTTCTGCCAATGTTTTTACTCTTTTGTTCAGAGATGAATAAAAACTTGAAATTACACCATGATAATCAGGAGGCAGACCTGTGAGAAGAGTTCCGGTGGAAGCCAGTGTGTATGAAGCTTCTGAATAACAATTTGAGAAAACCAGAGAGTTGATCGCAAATTTATCAATATTCGGAGTGGCCCTTCTGGTATATCCGTTATATCCTGTACGGTCATTTCTTGTTGCATCCAGAAGTATAAAGAGCAGGTTCTTGCCTCTCACCAGATCTCTGATCTTATTTATCCTGTCCTCATCTTTTTTTTTGATATCTGTTTTATGAACAATAAAGCTTTCAGATACTGTTAAATATCCATTCTTAAGACCCGGGAATGAGATCAGGACCTCCTGAAATTCTCCCTGTAACAACCTGATAGTGAAATTAACCCCGTTTTTTATTTTTTTTCTGAATTCTTTTTTTTTATTCTCACCCGACAAAAGGATTTTCAGCTCTGTACTCTCTCTCCCCTGCAGATCCAGTTTTAAATTTAAATATTCATTATTTTCGGGTTTGATAAAATATCTTAGTGATCCTGGGAGAAAAAGCGTTCTTTCATCTTTAATCAACTCCTGATAGTTTTTCGTCCTCAGGATCCTTTTTGGAAAGACGGATATATTATTTAATTTCATCCCTCTCTTTGGAAAAAAAGAGATGAAATTTTCTCCCTCTCTTATCAATTTTTCACTTAAAAACTTTTTTTGTCCTTCCAGTTTGATCCGGGAGTTGCCTAATGAAATAGATATCTGGTTGTCCGGAGAGAAGAAGTTTGTATCGAGAATGTATTTTTCTTTTTTCAGAGAAATGAATTTCAGTTTACCTGCCCTTTTGCCGGGCCTTCTGGATTTTTTTTTCTTTTTTCCTGAGAGCAAAGGAGCTTCCCAACTCCCTGTGAAATGATCCTCCTTCGTATGATCAGATAAAAGGAAGCATGTCACTCCATCAATTGTGTCAGGAAGGAAAACCTGTTTATGTTCGATCTCATTCCCACATGAGATCAGAAGTGACAAAAGAAGTAATTGTAGCAGGGATTTCTTCATAAAGTAATTTTATTACACTATTCCCTTTAAATCAAAATGGGAAGATGCGATCAGATATTATTTTCCGGTCGATATCAGGAGATGGGCAGATGATCCGGGATGTTATCCAGAAGGTATTTCAAAGTCATAATGTTTTTAAAATCCGGTAAAACTCCGGTGTTATACTTAATTCTAATTTCGGATATATCCTGTTCCTCCATTTTGAATGAAAGAGTAATATTTTCAGAAGAATAAAAGGAAAGCCCGTTTTCAGTATGGTATGAGGTTTTTCCGGAATCTTTTTTGTGAATGATCTTTTTTATTTTGTTTTCTCTTGAGATCAAATATACGTTATTATCATCTTTGAAACTCTCTTCTGATATAGCGATCCTCGGTTTGTCCATAAAGGGCCTTCCGGAAGTGGGGCAAAAGGTTGTACAATTTCCGCAATGGTTGCAGAGGTCGGTAATATTCATGACCTGATTTTGCTGTTTTATGGAGAAATTTTCTTTTCCGATTACTTCTATCCCGTTTGCTGTTTTTCCGAATACAGGTATATTTATTGAAAACAAATCGCCACTATATGAAATATTAGCTCTGTTAGGGCAAACGAAAACACAAATGTCACATAGTTCATCGCATAGAAGACATCTTGATGATTCTGCTACTGCTTCATCATGGGTCATGGCTGCTATTGCCGGGCCTGTTATGAGCCTTTCTTCCGGAGGAAGTTCCTTAAGCGGTTCACCAAATTTCCTTACAGCTTTTTTCAACCGAAGTTCATTTAAGGGTGTTTCTCTATTTTGATCAGTGTTAATGTCCGTAAGATCAATTCCTGATTCTCTAATAATAATTTCAGCTGCTGCTTTACCGTCACCTACAGCATTTACAATTGTCGATGTGCCCGGCCCCACGTCTCCTCCGGCAAATATGTTACCATCCCTGAAAAGTCTCCCTGATCGTTTCAGATCGAGAGTTCCTTTATCAAAGAGAGCAGGCTCGGGCCTCTGGCCTACTGCCGGCATGATGGTGTCAAACATGAGGTCCAGTCCGGAATTGTCTATCTTTTCAGGATATTTTCTCCCTTTGCTGTCAGCTTCCCCAAGAAGGGTACGAAAACACCTTAATCCAGAAGCTCTCTCTTCTCTGTTTTGGATGACACTTTCCGGTGCAATAAGCTCGATCAGGTTTACCCCTTCCTCAAGTGCAGAGATCACTTCAGCACTATCAGCAGGCATCTCTTTTTTTGTCCTCCTGTAAAGGATTGTAACTTCAGCATTTTTGCCGGCAACTCTTAGTGCGGTTCTGGCTGAATCTATTGCTGTATTACCACCGCCAATCACTGCGACTTTCTTCCCGATCTCAACTTTGTTTCCCGATTTCACTTCAGAAAGGAATAGGAGTGGATCTAAAACACCCGGAGAATCGATTCCCACGATATCAAGCCTGATACTTTCCGGAGCTCCGGTGGAAATATACACAAAACTATTTTCTTTGCTCAATTTTTTAAATTCTTCCGGGTCAATATAATTGTTATATAGAATTTCTATATTCGGATCTGTGATCCTGGATATATCCTTAGCCAGAGCATTACTTCCCTGTCTGAAATCAGGGATCACTTTTTCTATCATCCCACCCGGGTTATCGTTTTTCTCATATATTTTTACCTGAAAACCTGCTTCTGAAAGATATCTTGCACAAGATAAACCTGACGGGCCTGCTCCTATTATTGCAATAGTACCTGTCCCCTTTTGTGGGAGATTCCCGGTCCGCTTAATATTATTCCCGTAATTTTCAGCCAGGAATCGTTTCACTTCCCTTATTTTCAGTGGATTGTCATAATTGGAGCGGGTGCATTTCACCTGGCATAAATGATCACAAACCATCCCGGTCGTATTGGGAAAGGAATTAGTTTTTATCACGGTTTCAAAAGCCTCATCGAATTTTCTTTTTGAGGTCAGATATAAATACTCCGGGACATCCTGGGATGTTCCGCATGAATCTGTACATGGAGCTTTAATACAGTCGAACAAGTCCAGTTTTCTGATAGTTTTTGTGTCTTTTTTCTTAAACCCATCTTTTTTATATTCTTTTGAACTTACAATATTTTCTGCATAAGAGTTTAAATTGATAAGTGCTGCTTTCACGGGTGTATTTTTGATGTCCCCGCTTTTGTTTTTTATAAAATCTTCTATTGTTCTGCCTTTGGAAGCGGAAACTGCTTCCTCAATTTTCTCAATGTATTGTCTTATTCTGCCATAGCCTCCCGGCTTAAGAATATCGGAGGATACGGTTACCGGCATAAGGTTGCATGATAGTATATCTGTAATGTTGAATGCATCAGCTCCTGCTGAGAATGAGATGTCTATATCTTCAATGTCATTTCTGAACTTAGAAGCAATATTGACCGAAATCGGATGGAGTGCCCTACCGCTCATGTAGGCCATATTCTCTTTTTCCGGGAATATATCTCCCTGGTTGATGCATTCAAGTGTATTTGTTAATTTAAGTCCGAAGAACAATCCTCTCTTTCCTGAGATATCCTTGAGGTTCCTGACAAGCTCGAGTGCATCCTTATATTCAATATCGTGTTCAAATGCTGAATCGGGGATCTCAACATCGTAACCCAGGTTATTATTGATTATCTCCCTTACCTTATTCCGGCCCAGAAGTGTTGGATTAAGTTTTATTGTTGTATTCAGGCCCTCTTCTTCGATGAAATATCTTCCGATCTTTTCGATCTCTGCCGGAGGGGTCCCGTGCATTGTCGATATGGTTATGTTATCAGATATTTCATCAGGGATCTTTAGTTTGCTAATGTCCGGAAAGTGCTCGGATAACTCTTCAATAAGAAGTTTTTTGTGTTCTGCAGAATTCCTCATCTTTTCCAGGAAGCCACTTACCTTTTTCCCTTTGATCCCGGTCAGGTCGTAGCCGGCACTCATATTGAAGATAAATCCCTGTTCTTCACCACTTCCAATGTTTAATTCATTCTTAAGAAAATGTATTAGTATCCATGCTTTCAGATATTCTGAAAATGACTGGTCGATATTTAATTCCTGTGACCACTCACAATTGTATCCTTCATCTCTCATGTCGATACATGGTTTGGTAACTTCTATCTGATCAAGGTTCTGTATTGTTTTTAATTCGATATATCTGGCTCCGGTAAGCCACCCTGAAATAATATTTTGTGCAAGTTGTGTATGGGGCCCTGCTGCAAGCCCTACCGGAGTTTCTAATAATTTCCCGAATCTGCTTAAATGGAAATTGTTTTCTGTTGACGGCCGGAAGAATAACTCGCGGGGGATACCGAAAATTGAATCTGCAGACAGTTCATGTTTTATCCAGGAATATAGTTTGCCGATCGGTAAAGGGGTGAATCTGTCTGAGCTTTTCCCGGAAGGAATTGTCATTATCCCTCTATCCTTCTATCTGCTCCTCTTCTGATAAATCCATTAAGAACTTCTGACGGGTCTTTGAATTTGTTTGCCATTATCATTGCTGCAATTATGTAGGGTTTATACCCGGCTTCTATATATGTATCTTTCCTGTACTTTTCGAAAACTTCAGCATCAACTTCACCATTTTTACATGACACCCCGGTAATATCTGCCGGAAGGCAATGCATATATAATGCTTCTCCATCCTTCGTGCTCTTTATCCTTTCGGAATTACACTCCCAATCCATGTATTTTCTGTTATTCTCAAGGCTCTCTTTTTCGAGCAGCTCCAGCCCCTTTGAATCACTCTTTTTTAAAAGTTCTGTCCTCCTCTCCATTGTAGTCCATGGAGCCCAGCTCTTCGGATAAACTATATCAGCATCCCGGAAAGCTTCATCCATTGAATCCGAAATTGTAAAGCTTCCACCGGATTTTTCTGCATTTTCCGATGCAGTCTTCACTACTTCAGGGATAAGATCGTATCCTTTGGGAAAGGCGAGCGAAACTTCCATGCCGAATCTGGACATAAGGCCGATTATCCCCTGCGGGACTGATAGTGGTTTCCCGTACGAAGGTGAGTATGCCCATGTCATTGCTATTTTTTTCCCTTTCAGTGAATCGAGTGAACCGAAATGGTTCTTTAAATGAAAGAGATCTGCCATAGACTGGGTCGGATGATCTATATCACATTGGAGGTTTACGATACCCGGGCGTTGAGGGAGTACTTCCCTGCCAAAACCTTCATCAAGCGCTTCTCCAACCTCCCTCATAAATTTATTGCCTTCTCCGAGAAAAATGTCATCTCTGATCCCTATCACTTCAGTCAAAAATGAGATCATATTCGCAGTTTCTCTTACCGTCTCACCATGAGCAATTTGAGATTTTTGCTCATCCAGGTCCTGGATCTCAAGCCCGAGAAGGTTGGCAGCAGAAGCGAAAGAGAACCTTGTCCTGGTTGAGTTGTCGCGGAACAATGAAACAGCGAGTCCGGAATCAAAACATCTTGTTGATATGTTTTTTCCCCGAAGTATCCTGAGAGCATCAGCCATCAGCAATACCTGCTCAAGTTCCTGCCTGTCTTTCTCCCATGTGAGAAGAAAATCTTTCCCGTATAATTTTGTCTTTAAATCTTTGATCTCTCTTAATAATTTTTCCGGCATTATCATATCTCCATTTACATTTTGTACGCAAATCCGGCATAGAATGCGGATGCTTTTACTAAATCCTCTACAGGAATCATCTCATTCGGTGCGTGAGCAAGTTTCTCATCTCCGGGCCCGAATCCAATAACCGGTATATTGAACAGTCCTTTAATGGTTACGCCGTTAGTAGAGAAAGTCCATCTCCCTGTTTCCGGTTTCTCTCCGAAGAGGTCTGAGAATGTTTCAACACCTTTAACAACCATTTCGTTGTCTTCCGGCATCATCCAGGTGGGATAATATTTTTTCATTCCATATTTAAGCCCGGTATATGCTTCTCCTTCATAGAACGGGATCGTAACTTTTGCATCCATCCCTTCAATAATTTTTTCTATCTCAGCGATAGCTATCTCTTCGGTCTCTCCCCATGTCAGCCTCCGGTCTATGTGTAACCTTGCAAAATCTGCAACTGCGCATAATGAGGGGCTTCCCGAAATAAATTCTGAAATAGTGATACTGCCTTTTCCCAGGAAGCTGTCATCTTTAAGTTTTTCATTTAATTTTTCTATTTCCAATGCAACTTTTGATCCCATATAAATTGCATTTTTTCCTCTCTCCGGAGCTGAGCCGTGGGAAGAAACGCCTTTGAAACTAACATTTATCTCCATCCTTCCCCGATGCCCTCTATAAACATTAAGATTGGTCGGTTCTGTACTTATTACCAGGTCAGGTTTTATTCCATCCTCTTCAACAATATATTTCCAGCAGAGTCCGTCACAATCTTCTTCCATTACGCTGCCGACAAAATATATAGTGAGGTCATCTCTGATACCGAGTTCTTTGATTATCTTTCCTGCAGTTATAAATGATGCGGCTCCCCCTTTCTGATCAACAGTTCCTCTTCCATGAACAAAACCATCCTTAATCTCTCCTGAATACGGATCGAATTTCCAATTGTCTCTGTTTCCTGTATCAACGGTATCAATATGAGCATCGAAAGCCAGTATCTTTTCCCCTGACCCGATCCTGCCTATTACATTTCCGAGTGGGTCAATGGATACTTCATCAAAGCCGGCATCCCTCATTTGTCCGGCAAGGACATCCGCAGCCTTCTTTTCATCTCCACTCATCGATACAGCTTTAACTAAATCGGACAATTTTTCAGCCGTAAAATCCCTGTATTTTTCAGCCAGCTTAAGAATTTCTTCTATTTTGTTCATTTTTATTACTCCTTATTTCCGGGAAATATAATATCACCTTTTCTATATATTTTGAAACATTGAAGAGCTTAAAAAAGATATTCCGGGAATTGTGATAAATAAATAAAATGCGGTATAATCAGAAAATGATTGAAAAAATTAATTCACTTTTTTCCGGGTTGGATGGAATAATCAGAACCCCCGGCCCTTCACTTGGTAATTTAATGGAAAACAAAAAATGGATTCCCTATTTTGTTTTCATCCTGCTGACCGTTATGATACTAAGTTTTGTGACATTTCCATATGCAGCGGATCAGATGTCGGAAATGCTGCAGGATTCAAATCTGGCCGATTATTTCCAGGATCAGAATTTTGATTTCCAGTCATTATCATTCGGTCAGAAAATGTTCGTCCTTATCCCCGAACTGGTATTCATTTTTATTGTAATCGGGGTTGGTGCATTCTTCACATACCTTTTCTTCGGGATAGGTGGAGCAGAAGGTTTGTATATAAATTATTTTGCTATTGCTACAGGTGCGTCACTAATTGATATAGTTTTTCCCAAGATGGTCGAAACGGTTTCTCTCATATTTAATGTTAAATTGTTGGGAATTCTTTCTCCGGCTGTTTTTTTTACAGGCGGGGATGCAAAATCATTCATCCATATATTTGTATCCAGATTTGATATTTTCTCAGTATGGTATACAATTGCAATTGCACTCGGAATAGCATATTTTTCAAAACTTGATATTAAAAAGTCGATGACTATTTCTGTGATTTACCTGATATTCAAAGCCCTTGTTATCTCCGGCTTCTCCTTCCTCTTCCTGAGCATGGTTTAAAGGAAGAGGTTCACTAAAAAATATTTTTAAACAAATTTAATAAAAATGGTTGCTTTTTGTAAATATTCCAGTAAAATAACAGTTGTTATATAACAGATGTTATATTGTGGAGAAATGAATAATGCCGCCAAAAGAAAAATATGGACGTGAGGAGATATTAAACGGAGCTCTGAGTATTGCTAATCGCGAAGGATTGGATAAATTATCGGTTCGAAGGATTGCAAGGGAACTGGGTTGTTCAACCACTCCTGTGTATTCCACCTTCAGATCGATGCCGGAACTTGAGGCCAGCCTGATCTCCAGAGTAATAGACATTCTGATCTCCTATACAGAGAAAGAATATACAGATAACCTGTTCCTGAACATCGGGATCGGGATCGTATTTTTTGCCCGGGAATACCGAAAATTATACAGGGTCCTTTTTCTGGAGTCGGATAAATTCAAAGAGATGCTTGAGCGGTTTCACTATTCCACCGATCTGCAAATGAAAAAAGATCAAATCTCACAATTGGTTAATGATGAAGAACGGAAGGATATCCTCCGGAAAATGTGGATCTTCACCCATGGACTGGCAACTCTGATCTCAACCGGATACATCGAAAATGAGAGTGATGAGTTTATTATTGATCTGTTGGGCAAGACAGGTGGAGATGTGATAAGTTCGACCATATATCAAAAAGATCCGGAATTATTTAAAAAACTTATAGATGAGGGGAAAAGGAAATGAGAATTACAACAATTTCAGCGGTGTCAGGGAGTTCCTCAGTGAGGGACTTTAAGGAAGCAATGAGCAGTCAGCTTGCCGGTCAGGGGCACCACCTTAAAGATTTTGATCTGACCCAAATGGAGATCAAATCGTGTATCGGATGCTGGGGATGCTGGGTGAAAACCCCCGGAGAATGTCTGATCCGTGATGATATGGCCCGGGTTCTGGAAGGGATAATCCAATCTGATCTGACCTTATTTGTTGCAAAACCTGTCTTGGGTTATGTGAACGGCACTATGAAAATGGCTATGGACAGAACAATTCCTCTGGTCCACCCATATATCATGCTGGTTCAGAATGAGTGTCATCATCAGAAGAGATACCTGAAATATCCCTGGCTCGGATTGATCCTTGAGGATTCCGGAGATTTAGATCTGGAAGACAGGGATATTATTGAACATTTGTTTCAGAGATATGCACTGAATTTTAAAACTGAATTAAAGATGTTCAGAGATACTTCTGCTACAGTCATGGAGGTAGTCAATGAAATTAACAGTATTTAACGGTTCTACCCGTGGTTCAAAAGGGAATAGCGAAATTCTGATCAATTGGTTCAAAGAGGGTTTCCTTAAAGATACATCGGGAGATGTGAATGTCCATTACATAAAGGATCAGGATAAACATCCGGATATGATCGAAATCTTAAAACGGTCTGAAACGGTCCTTCTGGCTTTTCCGTTGTATACAGATGCAATGCCGGGTATTGTTAAGAAATTCATTGACAAACTTGCGGATTATCAGGGTTCAATGTCGGGTAAATCCCTCCTTTTTCTAGTCCATTCAGGATTCCCGGAGGCCTGCCACTCGAGAGGTGTTGAAAGGTATCTGAAAAAACTAACGGCAAAACTGGGTGCGGATTATTTGGGAACCATAGTCAAGGGGGGGAGTGAGGGGTTGCGAATAATGCCTCAGATGATGACCAGAAAATCCAGGCTCCTTTTTAATCAGATCGGCGAGCAGTTTGCCGGAACAAAGTCGCTGGATCCGGGACTATTAAAGAAACTGGCAAGTCCGGAACGTCTTTCTCCATTTTCAAGAGGAGTGTACAGGTTTATGTCGCTGATCGGGCTGAATAATCTCTACTGGAACGGAATGCTTAAAAAGAATGGAGCTTACAAAAACAGATTCAATACTCCTTATGTTTAAGATTATTTGTAATTTTTAAGTTCACGGGCCATGTCACGTTTCTGATCCCTTTCTTTCAATTGTTGTTTTTTATCGTAGGAGTGTTTTCCTCTGGCAAGTGCGATCTCGACCTTGATCAGCCCTTTTTTTGTGAAATACATTCTGAGGGGGATAACTGTAAAGCCCCTTTGTGTTGTTTTTTTTATATATTTTTTTAATTCCTGCCGGTGTAAAAGCAGCTTTCTGTTCCTCAGGGGTTCATGATTATTTATCCCGGCATTTGTGTACATACTGATATGAGCATTTAATAAAATCGCTTCACCGGATCTGAGGTCCACATAAGCATCTTTTATATTTACTTTCCCTTCTCTTGCAGATTTAACTTCACTTCCGAGTAGAGAAATGCCGGCTTCAATCTTTTCAATGATCTCATATTCATGAAAAGCTTTTTTGTTAACCGCAATATTCTTGTATTCCATAATTCCGACATTGATTATATTCGATATCCTGATGCAGGTAAAGGGTGATCTAATTTGAAGGGGACGATTTCTTTAAACTAATCTCCACAATCTTCCTGTCTCCCATCTTTTCCACTTCCAGGATACAGTTTCCGATATTTATCCTGCTTCCCTTTTTTGGGAGTCTTCCGAAAAAATAGGTGAAGAGTCCTGAGATGGTTGTGAAATCTTTTTTCATCGGCAACTCAATATTTAACTGATCGTTAACCTCATCAACAGGAAGCTCACCCCTGATCAGGAAGAGCCCTTTCTCCGGCTGGGCAATAGAGCTTTTTCCGATATCAAACTCACCCAGGATCTCCCTGAAAATATCATTAAGGGTAACAACTCCAATCGTTATGCCGTACTCATCAAGCACAACAGCCAGATCCTGACTGTTCTTTCTAAACTCTTTGAGGATATAATTTATTGAGGAATATTCTGATATAAAAAAAGGCTTCACGGCCAGGTCACTGAGCTTTGTTTTGTTGACCCCTTTTGTTATAAAAGAGGGAAATATTTTTTTCAGATAAATAATTGCAACTATATTATCAAGGCTGTCTTTGTATAGAGGTATTTTTGTGATCTCTTTTTCGATTATGATCTTTTTAAAATTATCAATGTTTTCCGTGATCTCAAGGGCAATTATATCAACTCTCGGTGTCATGATACTTTTTATATCTCTGTCCCCTATGTCAAGTATTTCGTTGATCATTTTGAGGTTGTGGGGATTGTGTTTGAAAAATTGAACTTCAGATGCAAGGAAGTGTTTCAGCTCCTCGGTTGTAATATCCTTTTTTTTCTTTTTCTCTTTACCCGGGATAAGAAGGGAGGACAACTTAGAGAAGATCTTTACAAAAGGGTAAAAAAGAATTGAGAAAAATCTGACCGGAAGGGCATAAATGGATGAAAGCTTATCCCCATGTCTGAAAGCATATGATTTTGGAATTATTTCAGCAAAAACAAGAATGATAAGGGTGGTGAAAATTGTGGATGATATAAGTATCATTTTATCATCATTGATGAACACTTTTGTAAAAAAGATAGTAGAAATTGATGCAGCTGCAATATTCACAACATTATTTCCGATAAGGATAGTTGCAAAGAACTCATCCGGGTTTTTCAGGATCGACAGGAGGAGCCGGGCCTTTTTACCCCCTTTTTTTGCTTTATGGTTGAGGCGGATGGAATTGAGAGAGAGGAGAGAGGTTTCGGCAGAAGAAAAGAATGCACTGAATAAAACCAGCATAACAAAAGGTAATATATAAAGAAGCATCATTTACACCGTTCCGGATTTTATATTTACCGGAAAGGATTTTCAACTATTTTTTCTGTTTATTGTAAATCTGATAAACTATTTTGTATAAAGAAGCTCCTATGCAGTCGTTTATCAATTGAACATCCTTAGCATTTTCCGGGAGCTTCAATATCCTTGGTGCGAAATTTACTATACCTTTCATACCGAATCCGATAAGTTTGTCAAGCATTTCCTGCGCAACAGAATCGGGAACAGACAGAAGGGCGATTTTTATCTTGGTGTTTTCTTTAAGAAAGCTTCCTAATTTGTCAATATGAAGTACTGGGATCTTTTTCTCTTTAAGTTCTAATATCGTACCTACAAGCTCCGGTTTTTTGTCGAACAGGGCTCTTACATTAATATTCCTGATCCTGAAAAGTTTATATTCGGACAGAGCTCTTCCAAGACGGCCCGCACCTATAACAACAACCTCTGCTCCCTTATCGATAGAAAGGATCTTCTTCAGTTCTTTGAAGAGGCGTTTTACCTGATATCCTTTTTTCTGTTTTCCTACAGATATTCCCAGATAGAAAAAGTCCTGCCTTACCTGGTTGCAGGAGACACCTGTGATCTCTTCCAACTGCTTTGATGAGATGTAGTCATCACCCGGAAGGTCCAGTTTTAATAGTGCTTCATAGTAGAAGGAAATTCTACGAATAACCCTTAAACTTATTTTTTTTTTCATTGCCTACCTCTTTTTATTGTTCAATGTCTAACTATATTCCAGAGGTAGGAAAAAGTCAAGTATTTAACGATATTATTTTGTTAAAAAATTAAATTATATCTGCATTTGAAAATGGAAATCGTTAAAAATAAGCTTTTTTTAGTTTCAAGCCATTTTATCTTCGATATCTTCAACAGATTTCGGGATGGGTTCTCCGAGTACCCTGTGGCCCTTTTCTCTTACGAGGACATCATCCTCAAGTCTGATGCCGCCAAAATCCCTGTATTTTTCAACATTGTCGTAATTGATAAAATCTTTGTGATTTCCTTCAGATCTCCACTTGTCAATGAGGGCGGGAATAAAGTAAATTCCCGGCTCTACCGTAAGCACGAATCCGGGTTCAAGTTCTCTTGCCAGTCTGAGATAAGCTGTGCCGAACTGATCGCTTCTCTTCATTTCATCAGTATAACCAATATAATTTTCGCCCAGATTTTCCATGTCGTGAACGTCCAGCCCCATCATATGTCCGAGTCCGTGAGGGAAGAATAGAGCATGGGCACCTTCTTTAACTGCATCCTCAACATTCCCCTTCATTAATCCGAGGTCTTTGAGGCCACTGGCAATGATCTCTGCCGCCATCATATGAATATCTTTATATTTTCTTCCGGGTTGTACGAACTCGGTTGTAGTTTCAATTGATTTTTGCACTATTCTGAAAACATCCTTTTGTTTATCGGAGAATTTTCCCGATACGGGGAGGGTTCTTGTTATATCAGATGCATAATATTCAGGAGATTCAGCACCTGAATCTATTATAAGAAGATCGCCCTCTTCCATCTTGTTTTCATGGCCGTGATTATGAAGAGTTTCTCCATGTACAGACAATATTATAGGGAAAGAAGTTACTGCTCCGTACTTTCCAACTATTCCCTCGATAATCCCTGTCATCTCCTTCTCATATTTTCCGGGTTTTACCGATTTGAACATAGCATCGTAAATCTCAGAAGAGATCTTCAGGGCTTTCTCGATCTCGACTATCTCCCTCTCTTCTTTATATGATCTCTGTTTTACAACTGCATTGATCAGTTCAATAGAGGAATACCCCTTGATCATGGTGGACTTTATTCCGAGAAGTACCGAGAGATCCATTATACTCTCACCTCTGTAAGGGGGGAGGAAATGTATTTTGCGTCCTGTATTTATTGCGGTGTCAATAAGACCTTTCATTTCAGATATAGTACCTGACTTTGATGCACCGATACTGTCTGATAATGTGGAAACCAGTGGTTGGGGGCCCATCCAGATAATATCATCGATAGTGAAATCCGTCCCGAAGAGATAATCTTCTCCATTGTCTATATCCATTACTCCGTAAAATCCGGGTTTGTTAAGGCCGAAATAGTAAAGAAATGTGCTGTCCTGCCTGAAATGAAACGTATTAGCAGGGTAGTTCATCGGTGAATCTATGTTGCCGGGAAAAATAACAACTCCTGATCCTACATTATTTTTTAAAACCTCTCTTCTTTTTTTATAGACATTTGTATTAAACATTATTCCTCCTTTATAATTTTAATTCATATCCAGAATATCTGATAGTAGTAAAATTGCAGGAAAAAATCAAACCTGTTATCAATCCTTTTTTATTTAGTTTTTCCAATAATATGTCCGGCCATCTTGAGGAATATTCCCGGATCATCAGAAAACATTCCTATGAGAATATTACCGGAAATCAGAAAGTTCATCTTTCCCTTGTTCTTATAATAAGGATCGGTGAAGGTTGTAATGTTGCCTTTCTTTTTGATCACACCGTTTTTCCTTTTGATGAATTCAATATATTTGGACAGAACTTCTTCAGATTCAGATACTGAATCGTTTTTGATAACGAAAAGCCTTAAAATTGTCTCATTGTTTGAATATTCTCTCGAATAAACCCTGTTGAGGAATGAGTGGCCGAGGAAATTGATATTGATAAATTTCTCCGAACCGGGAAATTTGTTTTCAGAAGGGAACCTGGAGAAAATGGCCGGATACCCTTTCGGTTGGGGAATCCTTCCTGATATACCTGCCGCTAGTTTTTTCAGTATCAATTCTTCACTTTTCCCGAGATCAAAACTGCTTATTTTGACATATGCCGGGCCTTTGAAAAAATTCAAAAGGCCCTCTTCATAATACCCTTCTGTTCCTATCTCAATAAAAACACCCTCTGTCGGCCTCTCCTGGGTATAAATACCGAATCCGTTAGGAAGGTTTGAGTGAATATAAATATCCGCCGTGATCTCACCGCCATCTTTATTTTTATATCTTAAGGAGTGAAGCTTGACAAAATCGAAGTTGAGGAAAAGGTCAGCTCCCCCATTTATATATTCGAAGAGAGTGTCAGGCGTATATGTTTCTATTTTTCCATCAAAGGAGAAATCATCCATTGTCGGGAAAAGAGAAGTGCCTTCAGGCTCAGTACCGGGGAAGAGAGTAATTGCGGAAAATATAATAAAAAATATTATGATCATTGATTTTTTTTTCATTTTTTCTCCAATAAGTTTTAATCTGCATCAATTCATTGCAGGTTAATTAAAAATCAATTTTAGTTTATACCGGAATCAAAGTAAATAGGAAAACAGTATTAGAGAATGTAGTTAAAAAGTTAAAATAATTATTGTTTTTTATTGACAAAACAGGAGTTTGGAATTAAAATATTTTTTCTTGAAAAAGGAGGTATTATGGCACATAAAATTACTGAAGACTGTATCAGCTGCGGTGCTTGTGAAGCGGAATGTCCGACAGAAGCGATCTCACCCGGTGATGATAAGTATGTGATCGATCCCGATAAATGCACTGATTGCGGAGCCTGCGTTGAAGTATGTCCTACTGAAGCGATCATAGCTCCTTAATAAAACGAAATTTTTTATTTTAGATTTAAATAAACTTTACTGCCTTTCTTGTGGCAGAATTTTTGAAGGATCACGATGTGATTGTGATCTCTGAAGATAATTTAGAGGTGAAAAATGGAAGACAAATCAAAATTATTCGATAATATGGCTCTATTCGACAAGATACCGGTTTCCGCAGAGAAAGTGATAGCTGTTGCAAGTGGAAAAGGTGGAGTGGGGAAATCAACTGTAACTGTGAATCTGGCACTTGCCCTTGCTTCGAAGGGTTACAAAGTGGGAATTATGGATGCAGATATTTACGGGCCTAATGTGCCGCTGATGCTTGGTGTGGATAATGTAAAGGTCAGGGCAGAGGGCGAGTTCATGATCCCCATTGAAAAATTCGGGATCCAGATCATGTCTGTCGGTTTTATCACAGATAAAGAGAAAGCACTTATCTGGAGAGGCGCTCTTGCCAATAAATTGATCGAGCAATTCTTCCGGAATGTAAAATGGGGTGAGCTTGATATCATGCTTATAGATCTGCCACCCGGAACCGGAGATGTCCCTCTGTCAATTCTGCAGAAAGTTAAGCTTGATGGTGGAATAATTGTTACTACACCCCAGGAAGCATCTATTGCAGATGTACTTAAGATGATTAATATGTTCAAAGCCGATAAGATAGAAACAGAAATATTGGGTATAGTCGAGAATATGAAATATCTTATTTGTGCTCATTGTAATGAAAAAACAGAAATGTTCCCGATTTCCGATCCGAAAAATTCTACCAAAGCTCTCGGTTATAAAATTCTTGCAGAATTCCCATTCGATAATACAGTTGGATTGAAAAAAGACAACGAAACTCCTTATTATATTGATAAGAAAGAGACATTGTTAATAAAGGAAATTGACAAGCTTGCCAATGAGACGGTAAAAGCCATAAATCTGAAGAAGAAATAATAATTTCCCGCTAAATCTATAAACTCCTCTGTTTTTGTAATAAAAACAGGACAATGTTAACATGTTTCTATTGGCATCGATAATGCTAATGTAAAGTAGGAGGTAAAAATGAAAAAATTAATAATATTTTCAATCATTGCCATATTTGTGTCTGTTTCAGCTTTTGCTGATTATCCCCAGCCGGAGCAGACTGTTGCTAAGTACTACGATAATGCAAAGGTCATAAAGGTAAAATACTCTCAGGGAGATACCTATGTGACAAGAAGCTTCGACGAGGGCCGCGAAGAAGCCGGAGTTAACATTCCCATATTTGAAAAAGATATTGCCGGGACCAATGACGGCAGACTTGATATTTATCTGGGCAGGTCAAATTTTCTCAGACTTGATTATGATACTGAAGTTGAATTTCAGAAAGTCCCGCAACTGAGAAAAACCGACCTCAGGATTTTTGTGAGGAGAGGCGGGATATATCTTGATCTTCACAATCTTGATTATGAGAAAGATATTGAGATTCAAACTCCGGATTGTGGAATCTTCATTCTTAACCGGGGTGTTTACAGGATCAACTATAACGGAACACGTGGAACTGAAGTTTTTGTTTATGAGGGACTTGCTGAAGTAGCAGGGGAAAACTTAAGCAGAAATGTTATGGAAAATCAGAAGGTAGTAATGAGAGATGGTTCAGTTCTCGAGAGGCCTTTCTTTTTCTATTCATCTGAAAAAGATAATTTTGATCTGTGGAACGCTGAGAGACACAATCTTGTAAACTATGCAAGAAGCAGTTCTTCAAGGTATCTTGACAGAGGTTATGAAGATTATGAATATGAATTATCAAGATCAGGAAGGTGGAGGTATAGTTCGACTTACGGATCCAACATCTGGATCCCCTACAATGTAGGGAACAATTGGAGGCCTTATTACAACGGCAGATGGGTCCACACTCCACATTACGGTTATTACTGGTATTCATATGATCCATGGAACTCATTTACATATCACTACGGCAGATGGCACTATGATCCTTTCTGGGGCTGGCATTGGCTTCCAGGTTACAGATGGTCTCCTGCATGGGTAGGATGGTGTTATAGCGGATCATATTACGGCTGGACACCTCTGAGCAGGTATAACAGGCCGGTAATTGTTATTAACAAGAGATGGCTCAGAAACTATAAATACAGGAACGGTATTCCATGGGGATCCCAGTCATCTGTATTCATTAAGAAGGGAAATCTCGGAAGATCAGTAAGAAAGGTTGCTTTGAAACAGGGTTCTTTCATTAAAATGAAGAACAAGGGGCTTGCATACAGGGGTGTTTCTCCTTCCGGCAAATACAACTATAAGCAGGTGAATGTCCTTAATTCCAAAGGGAGGACAGTAAGGTTCAAAGAGAGTGGAATAAAATCATCCACATACTATAAACCTTCCAAGTACAAAAGCTCGGGTACTTCTCAGAAAAGGGCTGTTTACAAATATAAGAGTAACAAGTCCACAAGGAGCAACACTTTCAAATATTCAGGATCCAGGAATACGAAGTCTGTAAAAGGGATCTCGAGCAAGAGTTATAAAAGCAGCGGGAAATCAACATCAAGAGTGAAAAAGTCTTCAAGTTCAAGTACCCGTTCAAAAGTAAAGAAAAAGAAGAACTCAGGATATCCTTCTTTTTCCAACAGGGGATATTCGGGATCACAAAGTTCCGGGAACTCAATTTATCCTTCTTCAAAAAGCACCCGGGGGCTTTCTAAGATCTCCGGATACGGGAGTGGAAATACCAATTCATCCAAGTATACTTACAAGAGATACTATTCTTCAACAAAAGGGACATCTTCATACAAGAAAAAGAGTTATACTTCAGGAAATAAATACACTTACTCAAAACCAAAATACAGTAGCAGCAAGAGTAGTACATATAAAAGCTACAGATCATACACACCTCGGACTTCCACATACAAGAAGAAAAGTTACAATTACGGGTCTGGAAATTCATCATCCTATAAAAACTATTCCAAGAGTTCAAAAAGTTATTCGAAAAGCTATTCACGAAGCGGAAGCTCTAAAAGTTATTCAAAAGGAAGCAGTTCCAGGAGTTATTCCAGAAGTTCATCGTCGAAGAGCTCTTCACGCTCATCATCCTCTTCATCATCAAGATCTTCGTCAAGATCGGTGAGGAAGAAGTAGCGATAAAAGGGGGAGGGGGGTATACTCTCTCCCTTATTTGTCCTTCTTTTTATTTATTTCAAAAACAATTTTATTATTATTAATTCTTCCCGATACTTCCCCTCCCCTGGAGAGTTTTCCGAAAAGTACTTCATCCACAAAGTAATCTTTGATCTGTTCCTGAACCACTCTTGCGATCTCTCTCGCTCCGAAAAGATTTGAATAACCAAGTTTTGCAATATATTTGTAAACATCCGGAGTGAGATCGATTTTAATATTCTTTACATTCAGCTGATCTCTGAACTCATTGATCTCTTTTTTAACAATGTTAAGAACAGAGCTTTTATCGAGTCTTTCAAATATTACTATTTTATCGAGCCGGTTCCTGAACTCAGGAGAGAAGTATTTTTCAACCGATCTTGAAATTGCTTCATCTTTAATTATCTTATCATCAAAACCTATTCCCGATTTTCCGATCTTTCTTGCACCTGCGTTTGAGGTCATAACAATTATTACATTCCTGAAATCAGCTTTCCTCCCGGTATTATCAGTAAGAGTTGCATAGTCCATTATCTGAAGGAGGGTGTTAAAGATGTCACTGTGAGCTTTTTCGATCTCATCAAGTAATAATACGCAGTGTGGATCCTTCCTTATAGTTTCAGTCAACAATCCTCCCTGATCGAAACCGACGTAGCCGGGGGGAGCTCCGATCAGACGCGCAACCGCATGACGTTCCTGGTATTCGGACATGTCAAATCTGTGAAAGCTAATGTTCAGAACAGATGCAAGTTCTTTCGATAATTCCGTTTTTCCTACACCTGTAGGCCCGACAAAGAGGAAAGATGCGACAGGTTTATCCTCTTTGCCAAAACCCGCTCTGGATCTTTTGATAGCTTCAGACACGAGAGATACGGCGTTGTTCTGTCCAAATATCCTTTTTCGGAGTTCTTTCTCAACTCTTTTCAACTTTGAAAGGTCTTTTTCTGAAACATTTTTTTCCGGAATACGGGATATATTAGATATTACCTTCTCGATCTCTTTTTTACCGATACGATAGCTTTTCTTTTCCCTCTTCCCATTTTCGATCTTAAGGAGAGCTCCTGCTTCGTCAATAACATCGATAGCTTTATCAGGAAGGAATCTCTCGTTAATATATTTATCTGATAAATCAACAGCGGTGGTGAGAGCATTGTCACTGTATTTAACCTTATGAAATTCTTCAAATTTATTTTTAATCCCTTTAAGTATGGAGACTGTTTCTTCGATGGAGGGCTCTTTTATATCTATTTTCTGAAACCGTCTTGAGAGAGCCCTGTCCTTTTCAAAATATTTTTTATATTCTTCGTAGGTAGTAGAACCGATACACTGGAGTTTCCTTGCGGATAAAACCGGCTTTAAAATGTTTGATGCATCCATTGCCCCGCCTGATACAGCTCCGGCACCTACTATATTGTGAATCTCATCAATGAACAGGATGTTCTCTCCGGATTCAACAAGCTCGTTGATTATTTTTTTCAGCCTGTCCTCAAAATCGCCCCTGTATTTTGTTCCGGCAATAAGCCCTCCGAGGTCCAGGCGGTAGATCTTTTTGTTCATGAGATCTTCCGGTACTTTGCTCTTTGCAATAAGTTGTGCCAACCCTTCCGTTATTGCTGTTTTTCCCACTCCGGGTTCACCAACATGGATAGGATTGTTCTTTGTTCTTCTGCAGAGGACCTGGATTGTCCTTTCTATCTCATTTTCTCTTCCGATCACAGGATCAAGCTCTCCATTGCGGGCAAGTTCGGTAAGTTCGACAGCATATAACGATAAACTTTTTCCTTTTTTCTTTGATTCGGGTTTTTTTGAAGGTACCTGCTCTTCTCCGACTGCTGATTCAGGTACTTTTTTATCTTTTTCAACAGAATGAAGTTCCGGATCATCCATTCCATGTGAAATATAAGTGAGGAGGTTGAGTTTTGTCAGCCCTTCATTATTCAACAAAGAAACAATCTGAGAATTCTTATCGGAAAAAAAGGCAGCAAACACATCAGAAACATTGAGGACTTCCTTGCCGGCTGAAGAGATATGTATCATTGCATTCTCAATAAGATTGATGAATCCTTCTGACTGCACAGGGTCTTTTCCGTTGGCTACAGGGATGTAATTGTTATTAAAAAATTCTTCGAGTTGTTTTTTTATCGAATTAATATTCCCCCCAAGATTCACCAGGATATCCGTCCCTGTCTTGAAAAACAGAGATGAATACAAAATATGCTCAGGGGTCACATATTCATGTGTTCTTGCTTTTGCCTCATTAAATGAAGCAATAAGTATATTGTTCAATTCTTCGCTTACTTTCATTTATGTTTTCTCATAACTGCATTTTAAAGGGAAATCATTTTCCCTTGAATATTTGTTTACCTGATTTACCTTTGTGACAGCTATATCTAGTATGTAAATCCCACAGATACCTTTCCCCTTCTTATGAACATCCAGCATTATTTTTGTTGCCTCTGATGCTGTTTTGCTGAAAAAGGATATAAGTACCTCTACAACAAAATCCATTGTTGTATAGTCATCATTAAATATTACGACTTTATACATTTCAGGTGTAATAGTCTTATAGTCAGATGACAGTTTGACTTCTTCTTCAGTTCCCATTTGAGTTATTCCGGTGTTTCTGAATTCATTATATCTTCAGAACCTGTATGAAATACCACCTCTGAATATCAGTCCATCATAAAATGCGACTTCGCCTAAAAAATATATATTGTCCACTATCTCACCACGAAATCCAAAATTTATATGTACAATCGGGAAGAAACCGACAAGCAGTTTTTTTCCCTCTGCAGCTTCATACTCTTCCACAATATCTTCAAAGGTCCAGATCTCGTCCTGCTCTTCAACAATATCAATACCTCCTGTATTAGTCGTTGCTCTCGAGTGAAACTTCACAAGAGCATCCTGTGCGCCGAATCCGAAACCAAATCCGATATACGGGTGAATCCGCTTCGTGGCCCAGAGTTCCCATCTTATACTGAGATTGACCGAGTGAGGGAACAGGTCTATTGTGCCTTTAGCTTCTGCTTTTATAGGGTCACCGTCATCATCAAATCCATCATACCTTCCCTCGGCTTTCATTTTGAAATTGTTCCTTTCATATGAAAGCCCTAATGAAAGTGAGCCGTTCTTTCCACCAGGGAAGAATCGGAACTCAAATCCGAAATTGCTTCCGTTAGAATCGAAATTGAGGCTGCCGTATTCAGGATCCCAATACTCTATCTCAGGTATGATCTCATCCTCTAATATAGGTGCTATCATATCTACATTCCAGGCCGAATAATGGAATCCGAATTCGAACATCCCCTTTGCCGAAACGGGGATTACCATCAAAACAGCAATAATAAATAATAATGTTAGTTTTTTCATTCTCCCCTCCTCCGATTATTATTATAAATCATTACACTCAAAAAACAACATAGAGATGGAGCATTTGGTAAGGGGCAAGGCGTGAGAGGTTTTAACTTGATATTATTGCCGGAAAATTATATATCATTTTATTAAGGAGAAATTATGAAAACTAAAGTGGCAATCATTCTGATACTTGGGATTATATTAATAACAGGCGGTAAAATTTTTTCAACACCGGTAAATGATAGTTCTCCGCAAATTCCGGAATTCTCCGAGGAGCTGGCACTAAAATTTGCCGGGATGGCATTGAATTGTATTGAGAAGGAGTATCCGAACAAACCGTCACATGTGTTTAATGGTGAGAAGGATCTTAAACTTCCCAGGCAGCAGCATCCCGCATTTTATGGTTGTTTTGACTGGCACTCCTCAGTTCACGGCCATTGGATGCTGGTCAGGGTTCTGAAAATTTATCCTGAGATCAGTATCAGAGAAAAAATTATTGCAGCACTTAAAAGAAACATCACTCCTGAAAAAATAGTTGCTGAAGTGGAATATCTGAATCAGAAGAGCAGAAAATCATTTGAACGGACTTATGGATGGTCGTGGCTTCTTAAGTTAACGGAAGAATTGTACACATGGGATGATCCTGCCGGAAAGGCGATGTATGTCATCATTTTACCACTTGCTGATAAGATCGTTTCGAACTATCTGAATTTCCTGCCGAAGCAAACCTATCCGATCAGAACGGGAGTTCATCCTAACACTGCTTTCGGACTCTTATTCGCATATGATTACGGAAAAACTTTAAATAATAAGAAACTTCTTGAACTGGTTGTATCCAGGAGCAGAGGATATTTCGGGAATGATATGAATTGCCCCGATTCATGGGAACCGGGAGGTGAGGATTTTTTCTCCCCATGCCTGATGGAAATATTACTAATGACAAGGGTCCTGGAAAATGAAGAATTTGTAAAATGGTTTGAAAAGTTCTTCCCGGATATCAGAAACAGTAATCTTCTTATTCCCGCAATTGTCTCGGACAGAACTGATGGGAAATTATCTCACCTGGACGGGTTGAACTTAAGCAGGGTCTGGAGTTTTTCAGCAATTCTTAAGGCTATTCCGAATGGGGATCCACTTAAAGGGATATTGGAAGATGCTTTAAAATTACACTTGAGAACTGCAATGGAAAATATCAGGAGTGGTTATTATGAGGGAGAGCACTGGCTGGGCTCTTTTGCTGTCTATGCCTATTCGGGACTTTGATCGTTCTTTAATTTCTTATCTTCTTTTTCCATGATCTCGATAAGCTCGGTCCAGGTTTCCATAGTCTCCCTGGCTCCCTCTTCATCGAGTTTATTTATTGCAAAGCCTGCATGAACGAGAACATGGTCACCGATCTGACAATCACCAATGAGGTCAACACGAATGTCTCTTTTCACATTGTGGAATTCTACGGTGGCATTGGGGCCGTCTAATTTGATGATTGTTGCCGGAAATGCAAGACACATGTCTCCTCCTCATAAAGTTTAAATATAACATATTATTTACCCATATTCAAAACTTTCAGCTACTTGGCAAGGGGTAAGTGGTTAGAGGTGATCTACAGGTATCTATGCTAAACCTCTGACCCATGACCTATTACCAATCTCAATAATTGTTGTTAATTTGACATGTTGAGGGGAATTAAATAATATCTTACCGAAATGAGAGCAATATTTATAGCAGTCGGCAGTGAACTTCTTGACCACGACAAGATAGATACAAATTCTCTTTATATTGCCAGAAAACTTGGAGAAAAGGGGATCCTGATAGACATGAAGATGGTTGTCGGTGATAACAGGGATAACCTTAGTTGGACAATAAAAAATGCCTGTAAAAGATCTCAACTCGTGATCGTGTCAGGCGGCCTTGGGCCGACAGAAGATGATATCACAAGGGAATCTGCTGCAGATGCATTAAAACTAAAACTTGTTTTTAATGATGATATTGTTGCAGATATTGAGGAAATGTTCCGTGTGAGAGGAATTGATATGCCTCAGATAAACAAGAGGCAGGCTTTTGTCCTTGATGGTGCGGAAGTGCTGAGTAACTCCGCAGGTACTGCACCAGGACAATATTTTGATGATGGGAAGGTCAGATTGCTTCTCCTTCCGGGGCCGCCAAAAGAGATGATACCGATTTTTGACAAGATCCTGGAGGAAAAAATCTCTCCACTTTCAAATTTCCATATATACAAGAGGATACTGAAGTTTGGCGGGATAACCGAATCAGAGGCTGATTCAATGATCTCAGGGATCTACAGGAGATACAAAAATCCGATAACTACAATATTGGCTTCTCCCGGACTTATAGAGGTCCACCTTCTGGGGCGTGCAAAAAAAGATATTGAAGAGATCAAAGAATTGACAGATCAGGTGGCGGAAGATATCAGAGAGAAAATAGGTGAATATCTCATAACAGAAGAGGATGTGAGGATTGAGGAGTTGATCATCAGGGAAATGACCCGGCTCGGCCTTTCATTAAGTGTTGCGGAAAGTTGTACAGGTGGAGGCTTAGGGAATGTTCTTACAAATGTTCCGGGCAGTTCTGAGGTATTCCTCGGTGGTGTAATTCCCTACTCAAATGAGTTAAAAACAGGAATCCTGGATGTGAAAGAGGAGACCCTGAAAAAACATGGTGCAGTCTCAAAACATGCTGCAAAGGAGATGGCTGAGAATGTCAGGAAATTGACTGGCTCAGATATAGGCGTCTCGATAACAGGAATAGCAGGGCCCGGCGGTGGCACTTCTAAAAAACCGGTTGGATTGGTTTTTATGCATATGAGCACACCGGAGAAAGAAACAGGTGAATACAGAATTTTTCCCGGAGACAGAGAAGTTGTAAAGATACGGACTATAAACTATTGCCTGAATATGATCTTCAAATATTTAAAACATGATAAAGTATGATAAGGATCGAATCTCTCTCGATTATTTTTATAAAAACCAGGTCAAAATATTTCAGAACAGGAAGGGATACAGATTCAGTGTTGATTCGCCTATTCTGGCCGATTTTATACCTTCATCGAAATACAAAGGGCTCGAAATAGGATCCGGATCCGGAATCATCTCCCTTCTCCTTTTGTTTAGAAAGAAACTACCTTTCATTACGGGTATTGAAATTCAGAAGGATCTTTTTGATCTATCGAAAATGAGTATTGAGGGAAACTCTCTTCAGGATCAATTCGATGTGATAAATGCAGATTTTAGTGACATTTATTCAGAATATTCAGGCATAATGAATATTTTTTCGAACCCCCCTTACCTGAAAACCGGTATGGGACATCTCAGCAGGAATGTGGAGGTCAGAAAGGGAAAGTTCGAGATTGATATAGATCTGGAAAAGATAGTTGGCATGAGCAGTTCAATTATGGGTAAAGGGGGGAGCCTCTTCCTGATACTTCCCTATGACAGGTTTAAAGAATTGATCGATCTTTCCGGACAATATGGACTATTCCCTGTGAGGCTGAGGAAGGTGTTATCGTTTACAGATGGTAAACCGGAGAGATTTCTGATACAATTGACCAATTATAAAAATGATCTGAAAGAAAATTCTCCGTTGATCATTTACCATTCCGTTGGTGTCTATTCTGATGAAATGGAAGCTATTTTAGCAGGAAGGTGAAATGTTAGAAAGTATAAAAGAGCTTTACCGGTACAGGCAGTTGCTTTTTGTTATGGTCTCCAGGGAGCTGAAGGCAAAATACAGAGGAACCGTACTTGGATTTTTCTGGAGTTTTATGAACCCTATCCTCCTTGTGACTGTATACTCGATAGTTTTCGGGCTCATTTTCCAACCGAAGTATGCCGAGATGGAGAAGTCGATCTACTATTCGGTATTTTTCTTCACAGGCATTCTGCCGTGGACCTGGTTCTCTTCTTCTGTTCTTGAGTCGGCAAATGTACTTATTGCCCATGGCTCCCTGATTAAGAAAATTAATTTTCCGGTAGAGATACTTCCTATGATGGTTGTAATAACAAACATGGTCCATTTTATTCTCGGTGTCCCGGTGCTTATTATTGCATTCCTGATATTGGGAAAATCATTGAGTATCTGGGTCCTTTTTCTACCTATTGCAATGTTTGTTCAATTTATTTTCACTATGGGGCTTGCCTTTTTTATTTCCGCCCTGACAGTTCATTTTCGGGACATTAAGGATATACTTGTAAATCTGATAACCCTGTGGTTTTTTGTTACTCCGATAATTTATCCGTTCTCCTTTGAGCCGATCCAGAATTCGAAGTTTCTTAAATTGTTCCTCTCTCTCAATCCGATGACCCACATAGTTGAAGCATACCAATACCTGTTTTTTTACGGCACCCTTCCCCACTATAAAAAGCTTATTGTTACATTGATCGTCGGCCTGATATTGTTTTATTTAGGTTATAAACTGTTTGATAAACTACGTGATACTTTTGTGGAAGAGGTCTGACATGGGAAATATTATTGTAAAGGATCTTCACAAATTCTATAAAAAATTCTCCAATAAACACAAATTTCTGACATTAAAGAGTGCTTTCCTAAGCAAAACATTGTTCTCAGATCTTAAAAGCGATGAGGTGTTTGCTGCTTTGAAAGGGGTTAGTTTTGATGTGAAGAAAGGTAAGACCGTGAGTATAATTGGGGAGAATGGTTCCGGTAAGAGCACTTTGTTAAAAATACTTGCAGGAATATCAAAGCCTTCAAAAGGTGAGGTGGTAACCGAAGGGAGAATAAGTGCGCTCATAGAGTTGGGTGCGGGTTTTCATCCGGAGATCTCCGGGCGTGAAAATATTTTTATAAACGGAAGTATCCTCGGACTTTCAAAAAAAAGGATCGAGGAAAAGTTGGAAGATATAATAAAGTTTGCTGAACTTGAGGATTTTATCGACAATCCTGTCAAGACCTACTCTTCCGGTATGTACATGAGGCTGGGATTTTCAATTGCAATAAATGTCGATCCCGATATTCTGCTGATTGATGAGGTCCTTGCTGTTGGTGATGCTTCTTTTGTTCCAAAATGTCTTGATAAGATCAATGAATTTAAAAGAAAGGGGAAAACCATAATCTTCGTTTCTCATGATCTCGGAACGGTTGAGAGGATAAGTGATAAAGTAATTTGGATAAAAGACGGGAAAATATTCAAGCAGGGGTATCCGAAAAGGATCACAGATGCTTATCTCGAATATATAGGTAAAAAGGATGAGGAAAAGGCCTCTGCTGATCATCAGAACAAGGAAGCTGAAGGAAGCCTGGATAAAGAGAAGAGATGGGGAAGCCGGGATGTTGAGATAACAAATGTAAAAATGAGGGATGGAAAAGGGAATGAAAAATATGTTTTTTCATATGACGAACCCCTCAGCATCGAATTTGATGTTAATTCGAAAAGGAAAGAGAAGGATTTTGTCTTCGGAATGGGCATATTAAATTATGAAGGGGTAAATTGCTACGGTTCAAACACTCATATAGAGAATTTTAAGTCAAATGAGATATCAGGCAAGGGAAAGGTCAGGATAAACATCCCTTCTCTCAATCTTGTAAACGGTACTTATTTCCTGAACCTGGCAGTACATAAAAGAGATGGTTTCCCTTTCGACTATCACCATTTTCTCTACACTTTCAAGGTAGTATCAATTCACAGGGATATAGGGATAGCCAGAGTTTCTCATGAGTGGGATTTTTCGGAAAACATAAAGATCAAACTTAAAAAATAATGTCTTATACTCCCGGGTCAGCAAAAATATCCGACATTCAAACGGTGACAGAACTGGTTGGGAAAATCCCCGGAAAAAAGGTGGTTCTGACCGGAGGTGTTTTTGATTTCCTGAAACCTTATCATATAGATCTCTTCAATTTTGCAAAGGATCGAAGTGATATATTGGTGGTTGCAGTCGAGTTTGCCGGGGAATATACACCTGTCGAAGAGAGGTTGGAAATATTGGAAGCAGTGGAGAATATTGATTATCTGTTCACATATTCTGATGAATCGGATTTGAATAAGATCGGAGAACTGGTTAGTGAAGTTATATTTAATGATGAATTTGAATTGCCCCGGGATAAAATATCCTTTATTGAAAAAGTAATAAGATTCCTCTCCTGAAATCATATCCCTGATATCGGGAAAATATAATAGCAAAGGTAGTTTGACAAAAAAAATCCTGTATGATAAAGATTTTTACTAAGAGGTGAGGATATATTTTACAAACAGGGCGAAATGGAGATAATTTCATGCGGAAAATCTGATATCGGTAAAGTACGTGACAATAATGAAGATTTCCTGGCAATAAAACAAATAAGAGAAAGTGAACACCTTTTCATCGTCGCTGACGGTATGGGTGGTCATCAGGCTGGAAATGTAGCATCAAAACTTGGAGTTGAAACTTTTGTAAGACATTACAAAATGACCAGAAAGAAAGGGACTTCAATTCCAGAATCATTACTTGAATCGATAACTAAATCAAATTCTGCTATTTTGACAAAAGCCACTACTGATCTTGATAAAAGGGGTATGGGGACGACTTTCAGTACTCTTCTTATCTCCGATTCTAAAGCGAATATAGTACACATCGGAGACTCAAGAATATATCTTGTCAGAGATGATAAAATTAAAAGGATCACAACTGACCATACTTTTGTTGAAAAGATGGTTGCAGAGGGGAGGATAACTCCGGAAGAAGCAAGGCGGCATCCTCAGAAAAATATACTATATATGTCCCTCGGGGCAAGAGAAACTTTTCATCCGGACGAGATAACAGGCATCGAAGTAAAGAGTAATGATATATTCCTGATCTGTTCCGATGGACTTACAGATATGGTCACTGATGATGTTATAAAAGAGTATTGTCAATCCTATCCACCTGAAAAAGCTGTTGATGAATTGATCACATTGAGTAACAAAAATGGTGGACTTGATAATATTTCAATCATTATTATTGAGATCGGAGGGGAGAAAAAACACCGGACTGAACCGATAAAAGTTCCCGGGAAAAAGAAAGGCCGGTCTCTGTTTTTGATGATATCATTGCTTTTTATGACACTCTTGATATTCGGTTCGCTATTATTAAAAAAAGAAAAAGTACCTGCATTTTCAAATGACCTGAGGGCGATCAGTTTCAAGCCACTGGAATTTGAAGAGAAGGAAAAACTTGACCTTGTGAGACAGTCACCGGGAAGTGTAAACAATGATAATATAAGTAAGTTTATCAGCGAGAATACATTGATGATCAAAACTTCAGATTCAATCTCGTTGATATTCTCAAAAGATGAGTTCATTGCTGTGGAGAATGGAAATGTTCTCTTCAGGAACACTTACATGTTCGGGAAGTCCCGGATCAGCCTGGAAAGTATTTACTTTGATAAAGCTTCAAACGGACTTGTTGCAATTGATGATGAAAAAAAAATTTATAAAATGTTGGTAAAAAAATGATAAAAGTAGGGCAAACTCAAGGTGATTTTCAAATAAAAGCTGAGATAGGGCGTGGCGGTATGGGTACGATCTTTTATGCTATTGATACAATGCTCAACCGCGAAGTTGCTCTTAAAGTCATACACTCGGAACTTGCAAGTAATTTCCAGCTTATGGAAAGGTTTAAAGTTGAGGCGATGACCCAGGGGCAGATGAATCATCCTAACATTGTTACTGTTTTCAGTTTCACCAAGATCGATGATGAGAATGTTATTGCAATGGAATATGTTGATGGTAAGAATTTGAAGGTTCTGCTCAGGGAACAGAATATTTTATCTATAAGTGATGCAACATATTATTTAAAGCAGATCCTCAAGGCTTTGGAATATTCCCATTCAAGAAATATAATACATCGTGATATAAAACCTGCAAATATACTTATTGATAATGAAAACCAGGTAAAGCTTTCAGACTTCGGGATAGCCAAGGTTTTCGGGAAGCAGGGACTTACAAAGACAGGAATGCTGCTTGGAACTCCCTGGTATACACCTCCGGAACAGATTGTTGGAGAGAAAATAGATTTTCGTTCCGATCTTTACTCGGTCGGGATAACTTTCTTCGAGATGGTAACAGGAAAAGTGCCTTTCGATTCGGAAACAAATTCAGATTTCCAGGTTCAGAAAGCTCATCTTGAGACTCCACCTCCGAGACCCTCAATCTTCAATCCGGAAATAGGTTCAAAAGTAGAAAAATTCATTTTGAAGGCATTGCAGAAAAAACCTGAAAAAAGATTTCAGTCTGCAACTGAGATGCTTGCAGCAATTGAGGAGATAGAGAACAAAATATCTGAAACTGTTATTACAAATAGCGGGAATAACCAGCTTACTAAAATCGAGGCTATTGGGATTCCAGGGAAAAAAGGGAAAAAGCTTCTCCTGGGGACTCTTTCCGCCCTGTTTGCCTGTCTTGCTGGCGCAGCATTTTATTTCTTAGTATTAAAAGAGAAAACTCCACCACCGAAAAGTACCGAATTGGTGACTCCGGTCGTGATTACAGAGAAAGATCCCGCCCGGTCTGATAAAATTAGTGAGGATTTAAAAAATGAGGAAAATTCTGATCCGGTAGAAAAAGAAGTTATTGAGAGTAAGCCGGTTAAAAAAAAGGTAATTGAAAATCTTCCTGAGAAAAAGCCCGGAAAAACGATTAGCAAGAGGATAGAAAAACCTGTCAGAACAGAAGAAAAAAAACCGGTAGAAAAAAAGATCATAAATGATCCGGAACCTGATAGTCAGGCAGAGGGGAAAGATACAGGGGAAAAAGATGTTTTGACATCAAAAGTGAAACTGACTGATGTCAACCTTGAAGCAGAATTCATCAGGTTGAGAAAACTGGTGGAACAACGTAATTTCAAAGAAGCGGATACTAGTATCTTTAAGCTTATTGAATCGGGTGTTAAAAATCCCGATCTTTATTCAATCGCAGGCAAGATTAAATTCATTCAGGGGAAATTCCCGGAAACGGAGGAATATTGGAAGACTTCTGTTAATAAAGGGGGATCGGTTGTTTTGAGATTCTATCACAGGCATGGTTTTTTTAATAAAGGGTGCTCGGGTCAGATAATTCTAAAAAAAGATCTTATAATCTTCAATTCTGTCACCAAGCGTTTACATAGTTTTGCTGTTACATCAGATACGATAAAAGCTGTTAAAAAGAGGAAAGGAAACTTCGGTATAGAAATCTCTTTCTATGTAAAGGGGAAGGTAAAAAAACATGTATTTATTTTAAGGAGGAAAAGCCGGAAAGGAGAGAAGTTTATTTCGGAATTTATCAACAAATATATCTTAGGGGTTTAATCATGTTTAAAAAATTTTTCAAGAAGTTTTCCAAAAAAAAGAAGTTTGAACCACGTTATGAAAGGAAAAAAGAGTTTTTCAAGGGTGATACGCCAGTTTCTTTTCCGGAAGAAACTATGGTCGAAGGTATTTCTGTGGAAAAGCCCTCTGAGGCTTCTGAGAAAAAAGCTGTTTTTAATGAGATAGATGTCCTTGTTAACGGAGAGAAAATATCTTCGTACAGAGTGTCTGATGAGGGGATAAGTGTTGGGCGGGATCCTTCTAAAGTAGGTATCATTATAGCTGAACCGATCATTTCGAAACTCCATTGTTCTTTCTACAGAGCCGGGAATAAACTGAAAATAATTGATCACAATTCAACTAACGGAATTTACCTGAATGGGATCAAAATCATTGATCAGGTACTTGAGGATGGAGCGGTTATTTCACTTGGGAAAAAAGGGACGGTAAAACTCATAGTTCATAACGTCAGGATGTTTTGATGAAAAAATTTATTTTATTAATATTATTGTTATCCGTTGTTTTAATCTCTGCGGAGAAGAGCGGACGTGACGCTGTTTTTGAAAAACCATTGTGGAAACAGATGTATGAGGAATATTTGTTCGATCCCGGTATAATTGATGTTTTAAAATTGAAAAATGATAAATTAGACTCTATTGATGTATATTTTGCTTTCTGGTGTGGTGATTCTGAACATAATGTCCCTCCTTTTTTGAGAATACTTGATGAGATCGGTGAATCAGGTATTGTGGTTAATTATTTTACAGTTGGGAGAAAAAAACCCGGTGAAAAATATTATCATGAACAGTTGAAGGTTGAACGGGTACCTACATTTATCTTTTTTAAAGATGGGGAAGAGATAGGGCGAATTATAGAAAATCCTAAAAAAACACTCGAAGAAGATTTTCTTGAAATAGTATTTTAAATAGTTTTTTTGTCCTGTAATTTATACAGACTGACTTTTTCATCAGACACAAGATTATTTAATAATTCCCTTATTGATATCCCTGAAACCGGATGTGTGAAATCCGGGATTATTTCGTTCATAGGTTCCAGAACAAATTTTCGATTCTCAATTTCAGTGTGAGGAATTGTAATAATAGAAGTATTTATGATCAGATCACCCGCGAAGAGAATATCTATATCGATCTCTCTCGGCTGCAGATGAGAATTCGCCGGATCCCTGCCTGTATTTTGTTCAAATTGTTTTATTGACCTGAGCATATCATCAGGCTTTATACCTGATTCCAGAACAAGAATCGAATTCAGGAACGGGCTTGCATGATCTCCCATTCCAACCGGACTTGTTTCATAAATCAAAGATTCAGAGATAATTGTCCCGAATCCGGAAAGGAACTCAACCCCACTTCTGATAAATTTGTACCTGTCCCCAATATTACTTCCCAGAGAAAAAATATATTTCATTTATTGAATTATCACATAAATTTTCCTGAATTTCTAAATGTTGACAACAATGATCGATTTACTATAATAACTTCTTGGAGGAAAAATGGCCAGAATTGAACCTTTTAAAGGAGTAAGACCAAAAAAAGAGTTAGCAGAGAAAGTCGCATCCCCGCCGTATGATGTTTTGAACTCGGAGGAAGCCAGGGATTTTGCATCAGGCAACGAGTATTCTTTTCTACATGTTGTTAAACCTGAAATAGATCTTCCTGCAGATATCGACCATTATTCCGATGAGGTCTATGAGAAAGCGGCTGAGAACTTTTCAAAATTTCTCAAAGAAGGTGTCCTGATCCAGGACAATGCAAGATACTTCTACATATACCAACAGGAATGGATGGGCCATACTCAGACCGGACTTGTTGCCGGTGCATCTGCACAGGATTATATTGATGACAAAATAAAAAAACATGAATTAACCAGGGAAGATAAAGAGAAAGACAGGATGCGCCATATCAGAACTCTGAATGCCAACACCGGGCCTGTATTTTTAACATTCAAAGATGAGGAAAATATTTCCGGACTTATGAACAAATGTATGGAATCGGAGCCTGAATATGATTTCACGACCGATGATGAGGTTCATCACATCCTTTACCTGGTAACAGATAGGGAAATGATCAATTCAATAAAAAGATCTTTTGAAAAAATCGAATTTCTTTATGTAGCAGACGGCCATCACAGGTCTGCTTCGGGAACTAATATTAAACTTGAGAGAGAAAAAGATAATCCAGGCCATACCGGTGATGAAGAGTATAACTTTTTCCTCTCTGTCATATTCCCTCACAACCAGATGAAGATACTCTCTTACAACAGGGTCCTGAAAGATATGAACGGGATGTGTAAAGCCGAGCTGTTTCTGAAGCTCTCCGACAAATTCACATATGAAGAGACCGACCTGAAAGAGCCGTCAAATAATAAAGAGTTCTGCATGTATATTGATGGGAAATGGTATCTGCTGAAAGCCAGGCCGGACAGTTATGATGCAGGACATCCGGTTGATTCTCTTGATGCTGCGATACTTCAGAATAATGCTCTGGATTATGTCTGGGGAATATCAAATCCCAGAACGGATAAAAGGGTGGATTTCGTAGGTGGAATCAGAGGAACGGAAGAACTTGAAAAACTTGTTGATAATAAAAAATTCAAACTGGCTTTTTCCCTATACCCCACTTCCATTGAGGAATTATTCGATGTTGCCGACTCAGGCAATATCATGCCTCCGAAGTGTACATGGTTCGAACCGAAACTCAGGTCCGGACTGATAACACACATGCTGGACTGATAGGAGGTTCATCGTATTCAGCCCACAGCTGAACAAAAAACTCTTCCTCCTCTACCCTTGGGAGACAAGGTGAATTCGCTTTGGAGAAGAGAAAGCAGCCTGGGCTGTGGGTTAGGGGTGAGGGTCGAACAACTCATGTTTTTAAACCCGCTTCAAAGATATGTTTTACAGTGATATAATAAGATATTGGTCTGTATTTTTCCGGAGGAAAAATGGGAATGCTTGATGGCAAAATGGTTTCAACAAAGGTTCTTGAAAATATTAAGAATGAATCGGTATCTTTTATAGAAAAAGCGGGAAGGCCTCCGGGACTTGCAGTTGTAATAGTCGGAGATGATCCTGCATCAGCTATCTATGTCAGAAGTAAGGAGAGAAAAGCAAAAAAACTGGGATTCAGATCTGAAGTGATATCTCTCGGAAGTTCAGTCTCTGATGAAGAGTTGACTTCCGTAATTTCCAGGCTTAACAAAGATAATAATACGGATGGAATACTCGTGCAGCTTCCTCTCCCTGACGGATTCGATACATGGAAATATCTTGACATGATAGATCCGCAAAAGGATGTCGACAGATTTCATCCTGTCAATCTGGGAAAAATTATGCTGGGAAGGACAAATATATATCCATGTACCCCCTCTGGTGTTGTCAGAATGCTCGATGAATTCAACATTGATGTTTCCGGGGTGAATTGTGTGGTTCTGGGGAGGAGTTATATTGTTGGAAAGCCAATGGCAAGTATGCTGACCAATCGAAATGCCACAGTAACAATCTGCCATTCAAGAACAAAAAACATACCGGATATACTTTCCGGGGCAGATATGATAGTTTCGGCAATAGGGAGCCCCGGTTTTGTAAAGGCTGATATGGTTAAAGATGGAGCAATTCTTATCGATGTAGGGATAAACAGGGTCGATACCCGCGAAGAAGCAGAGGAGTTCTGCACTCCGCAGGAGATCGAAAAATTTAAAAAAAAAGGATATGCGATCACAGGAGATATACATCCTGAGGCATTTAAGAAATCGTCTTTTTATACACCTGTACCCGGTGGAGTCGGACTTATGACAGTGGCAATGTTGATGGATAATACATTCAGGTTGTTCATGGAAAGGACAGGAAGTTAAAAAGGGAATTACAGGATATATTTGTGAATGATCTGAACAAAGTATTGATAACCGGAGCTTCCGGGCTTCTTGGCAGGAGCCTGGTCAAAAAATTTACATATGGCGGGTGGTTTGTATTTGCCCACTATAACAAGAACAAAGGTGCCGGTTCAGATGTTTGTGAATGGCTTCCCGGAGATTTTTCCACAATTGAAAAAACAAGAAAGTTTATTGAGAAAAACAAAAAAAATCTGAAACAATGTACAGCTTTGATCAACAACTACGGCCCGATAACTTATAAGAGTACTGCTGATATTACCTCCTCAGACCTGAATTCTGATCTTCATGGAAATCTGATAGTGGCAAGTGAGATAACTTCATATCTTCTCAGATCAGGGAAACTCCAGTCTGTTGTAAATATAGGTTTTGAAGGTGTTGGTGAGATCAGGCCATATAAGAAGATCCTTCCATATGCAATTGCCAAAGCGGGGCTTCAGCTTCTGACCATTTCCTATGAAAGCGAGTTCCCGGAAATAAACTTTTCAATGGTATCTCCATCTTCGCTGACCGGAGGAGAATACGGTAAGGCTTCGGGAGAGTATGCAGAACCGGAGAGTATTGCGGAAGAGATTTTTAAAATTGTTTGCAGCGGGAATAAATAATGTTTAAATTAAAAAATAGAGACAAAAGCGGAGTTGGCGCAAGAACAGGTGTGCTGTCAACAAAAAAAGGCGATATTGAAACACCTGTATTTATGCCGGTGGCAACAGCAGGTGCCGTTAAAGGGGTTACCGCGGAAGTTCTGGATAGTATCGGTGCTTCAATAATTCTCGGTAATACCTACCACCTTTTTCTCCGTCCCGGAATGGATGTGATAAGCAAGGCCGGATCTCTCCACCGTTTCATTTCATGGGAGAAACCGATATTAACAGATAGTGGCGGATTCCAGATATTTTCCCTGCAGGGGAATTCGAAAGTGGAAGAGAAAGGAGTTGAATTCAAATCTCATCTGGACGGGTCAAAGTTCTTTCTGACACCTGAATCAGTTGTTGATATCCAGAACACACTAGACTCGGATATCCAGATGGTTCTTGATAATTTCGCACCGAATCCTTCGACTCATAAAGAGGACAAATTTGCACTCGATATAACAACCTTATGGGCCGGAAGAGCGAGGGAAAGGTTCCTTGAGACCGGGAAAGAGAAAAATAAACAATTTGGTATCATTCAAGGCGGATTGAATGAAGATATGAGAAGTGATTCTCTGGAAAAACTGACTCAGATCGGATTTGACGGCTATGCTGTTGGTGGCCTTAGTGTCGGAGAGAGCAGAGATGATTTCTTTAGGATAATCTCACATATTGTCCCTGCGATGGATCCTGTTAAACCCCATTACCTGATGGGTTCAGGGACTCCCGAAGAGATTCTTTTTGCAGTTGAGAAGGGGATCGACATGTTCGATTGTGTAATGCCGACAAGAAATGCCAGGAACGGTTCTCTTTTTACCTGGTCCGGTAAAATAGCAATTAAAAATGAAAAACACAAATTTGACCTTGATCCTGTTGACAAAGAGTGCGGATGCTATACATGTAAAAATTTCTCAAGGGCATATCTGAGACACCTTTATATCTCCCGGGAGATCAATTCTTCTATTCTAAACTCCATTCACAACCTCTGGTTCTACCTTGATTTTATGCAAAAAATAAGATATTCTATTGATTCTGATAAATTCTTGGAATTTAGAGATAAATTCTTGTTTAAATACAATAAAGGAGAATGACCATGTTTTTATACGGACAAGCTGCAGCAGGTGGCACTGCCCAACAGCAACCGAGTATGATTAGCGCTTTAATTCCTTTCGTAATAATTTTTGTGATCTTTTATTTTTTAATCATTATGCCTTCCAGAAAAAAGCAAAAACAACACCAGGAACTGATCGGATCACTGAAAGGTGGAGAAAGAGTTGTCACTGCTGGTGGTATATTTGGAACTGTTACTCGTGTGTTGGAGGACAGGATAGAGATAGAGATTGATAAAAATACAAAGGTCCAGATAACAAAAACGTCTATTTCCGCTGTGATCCCACCAGGCGGAGAGGCTCCAAAATCCTGAAAAGGAAAATAGATCCCGGTTTTAATAAATCCTTAATTTCTGGAGGAGAAAATGAATAATTCAAATATGTGGAAGATCGGATTGATAGTGTTGGTAATAGGGTTCTCTATTCTGATGCTTTATCCGCCTGACAAAAAGATCAACCTCGGGCTTGATCTTAAAGGCGGGATGCATCTGGTGCTTGAGGTCCAGGCTGACAAAGCTATTGAGATTCAGACTGAGCAGAGTATTGAACAATTAAAGACCCTTCTAAAAGAGTCAAGCATCAAATACGAAACCATAAGAAGAGTAGGGACAAATAAAGTTGAAGTGTATGGAATATCCCTTGATGATGAGAGAATGGTTAAAGATATCCTTGATGATGAGTTCAAGGATTATGAGTATGTTTTTGCAGGAACACAGATTACGTTATCTCTGATCCCTAATGTTGAAATGAGGATGAGAGATCTTTCTATAGACCAGGCAATTGAGACAATCAGGAACAGGATAGATGAGTTTGGTGTCTCAAATGCTGCCATCCAGAAGATAGGACTCGGTGGCGGGGACAAGATCCTTGTTCAACTTCCTGGTGTCGATGATCCCGGAAGGGTGAAAGGCCTTATCAAGAATACAGCCATGTTGGAGTTTCGGGCAGTAATATCAGGTCCGTTCACGACAGAAGAAGATGCAATAAAAGATCAGGGTGGTGTTTTACCTGATGACATGAAAGTTTTTAAAACTAATCCGCGAAGGATGGACAAAGGGTATTATATACTTAAAACATCTACCGTTATAAGTGGAAAAGATCTCAAGAGTGCGAAGAGAGGTCAGGACAGTTACGGTGCGCCTGCAGTCAGTTTCACACTGAATTCTCAGGGGGCCAGCAAAATAAGAAAATTTTCTTCGGCAAATATAGGGAAGAGAATGGCTGTTGTTCTGGATGAAAGGATCGAAACCGCACCAACCATAAACGATGTGCTTTCTTACGACAACATAATTACCGGTTCGTATACAATTGAAGAAGTGAACGATATGGCACTTGTATTAAGATCCGGTGCATTACCTGCACCTTTGAAGTACCTTGAAGAAAGGACGATCGGCCCATCTCTCGGTGCTGACTCTATCCGGAAAGGGATCTATGCGTCAATTATCGGTCTTATTCTGGTCATGTTGTTTATGCTGTTCTTTTACAGGGGAGCTGGAATAAACGCCGTAGTTGCGCTTGTATTCAATCTGATCATCCTTATGGGAGTAATGGCCTACTTCGAGGCGACACTTACTGTCCCCGGTATTGCCGGC
This sequence comes from Candidatus Aminicenantota bacterium, assembly GCA_029938635.1. Taxonomy (GTDB): domain Bacteria; phylum Acidobacteriota; class Aminicenantia; order UBA2199; family UBA2199; genus UBA647. The sequence continues at coordinate 86,489 of JAOZUQ010000001.1, read as the reverse complement.
ATTATTCTGACTATAGGTATGTCAGTTGATGCTAATGTTCTGGTCTTTGAAAAGATAAAGGAAGATCTGAGGGCCGGAAAGGCTCCGAAATCGGCGATCGATTCCGGATTTAAAAAAGCATTCGTGACTATTTTTGATGCTAACCTGACAACAATAATTGCCGCTGTATTCCTGTTTCAGTTCGGAACAGGGCCGATCCAGGGATTTTCAGTAACATTGATGATCGGTATTATAGCGAGTATGTTCACGGCGGTTTTTGTTTCCAGAGTAATCTTTGATCTTGTTTATTCGGGAAAAAGAAAGATCAAAAAAATTAGTATTTAACTGGAGTTGAATAATGAGAATATTTAAAAAAGATCCTGATTTTAAATTTATGAATAAAAGGTGGATAGCTTTTACCATATCCGGCCTTATAATGATTGCGGGCATTTTCACTTTCTATACCAAAGGGTTTAATCTCGGGGTTGATTTCACCGGTGGAACAATGGTTGAAGTCAGTTTCAGGGACAGTATATCTGTTGGTGACCTCAGGAGTTCTCTTCAGGATATAGGCCTGGGAAAATCTGAAATTACCAGAGTTGGCAGAGATGAGAATAAGTTTTTTATTAAAACCATCCAGAGTCTTGAGGAAAGCGAAGAGCAGGAAGAAGGTATGGATATCAGCCGTCATGAAGAGATAACGATCAAAATGAGAAAACAATTCATGACAGAAGAGGAAAAGGTCAATATTTCCGCCGGCAAAATAGATATTAATAACAGTTCCATTAAAAAGATCACGGATTTTATCGCTTCAAACGGTATTTCACTTGATGATGCAGTTGATAGTGCCGGTAAGATAGACCTTCTTAAAAAAGGGACTTCGACCGGACTTATTCCCGGGATTGCAGATGTTGAGACACTTGAATTGAAAAAAAGGGTAGTGACCCTTTTAAAAGAAAAAACCTATTTCGGGAATTTTACTTTTTTAAGTGTGGATTTTGTAGGTTCCCAGGTTGGTTATAAGCTGAGGCAACAGACAACTCTTGCCACCATATGGGCTCTGATGGGAATGCTTGTTTATATCGGCTTCAGATTCAGGCTTATATTCGGTTTAGCTGCTGTTATTACACTTGCACATGATATTTTTATAGCATTGTCTTTCATCCTCTTCTTTAATGTTGAGTTTTCCCTTTCCGTAGTTGCAGCGATCCTGACAATTGTCGGATACTCTCTTAATGACACTATTGTTATTTTTGACAGAGTCAGAGACAACCTGAAAGGGATGAGGCGGAACAAGGCTGAAGATATCCTTGATAAAAGTATAAATCAGACTCTCAGCAGGACGATAGTTACGTCCGGGACAACACTTGCAACAGTTCTTTCCCTGTTCTTTCTTGGTGGAGAAGTCATTCACGCCTTCTCTTTTACATTGATAGTCGGGGTCATTACCGGTACTTACTCTTCGATATTTCAATCATGTGCATGGTTGAAAATTTGGGAGAAACAATTTCTGGGCAAAAAAAATAAATAGTACTTGAACTTTAACCGTTTTTATTATATATTGGGTCGTGAAATCCTACAGTATGGGAGGAAAAAATGTTTGGTGAATCATTATTTGAGTCAAGTGGAACTAAGAAGGCCACAAAGCAGTGGATGACACTCCCTGCATCTCTATTTGGACATGGATTACTTATAATTGCAATAATAATTGTTCCGTTAATGAATGCAGATTCAAATCTGCCTGAAGTAAAGGTATATAATGTCTTTATGACATCAGCACCACCACCACCGCCACCACCACCACCTCCGGCAGCCAAGAAAAAGACTAAAAGTAAAGCTGACAAGAAAAAAGATAAAAAAGATGTAGAAAATCAACCGATACTTTCAGGAAGACTGGTTGCTCCTATTGAAATTCCGGATGAGATCGAAGAAGAAGAGATCACAGATTTCGGTTTTGATGAAGGAATCGAAGGTGGAGTAGAAGGTGGAGTAGAAGGTGGAGTTGTAGGCGGAGTTCTCGGGAGTCCCGGAAGTGCTGACCTGAACAGTATGGCTGTTACAAGAGTTAAAGAGCCCACACTGATCAAAAAGGTCAAGCCCCTTTATCCACCAGTTGCTCTGAGGGCAAGGATACAGCACAATGTTGTTCTTGAAGCTGTTACTGACATTTACGGAAGAGTTAAAAATGTAAGAGTTGTAAGTGGACATCCATTATTGAATCAAGCTGCAGTTCGCGCAATTCGTCAATGGGTATACGAGCCTTATATCTTTAACGGAATCCCGAAACCTGTTAGATTTACGGTTATAATAAAATTTAATTTGCAAAGGCAATAATTAAACACAATACAGGAGGTATATTATGTCATTTGAGTTAACTTATCTTTGGAGCCACATGGGCTTCCTCGTGAAGATGGTAGTTCTGATCATGTTATTTATGTCTGTTTGGACAATAGCTGTAGGTGTTGAAAGACTCATTTATTACCAGAAGGCCAAGAAACAGTCAAATACGCTTTTACGTCTGATTGGAAAACTTTGGCAGGAAGGCAAAATTGAGGAATCAATTAAATTAGCATCAGATATTAAGTTTAAAAACAGTCATCTTGCTAAAGTTCTAGTAGCAGGATTGAATGAATTAAAGTTCCAGGAAGATGCAAAAGCATCTTATATTGAACAGGTTGAATCTGCGAAGAGAGCAATTGAAAGAGCAACTATCAAGGGAGTACATGAGTTCAAGAGAGGACTTAACGTACTGGCTACAGTTGGTTCTACAGCCCCGTTTGTAGGATTGTTCGGAACTGTTTTCGGAATCATCAATTCGTTCCAGAGTATGTCAGTTTCCGGATCAGGTGGAATCGGAACTGTTGCTGCTGGTATCGCTGAAGCTCTTATTTCAACAGGAGTCGGAATCGGAGTTGCTATTATAGCAGTTTGGTTCTTCAACTCACTTTTGAACAAAGTTGATATCTTCACCGGTGAAATGGCAAACGCTTCATCAGAACTTATTGATCACTTCATTAAATTAAAAAGTAAAGGAGCCTGAAAATGGGTGGCGGTGAAACAGGGTCAAGTTCAGCAAAGTCAGAACCTAATGTAGTACCCCTGTGTGATATTTTACTGGTCCTTTTGATCATCTTCATGGTGATCACTCCGATGGTTCAGAAAGGGGCAAATGTTAAATTACCTGAAACTTTGAACTATCAGGAACAACCTGAGCCGGGTAACATGACAGAAGTTTCTTTAAAACAGGATGGGACCATTTATCTTGACAATAAGGCTGTTGATATGGCCGATCTAGTCGGGAAAATACAGGCTATCCTCGAGGATTCGCCGGAAGCTGAAAGCAAAGTGCTTTTAAAAGCGGATATCAATCTCGAATATGGTAAGGTTGTTGATATTATGAACCTTATCAAAGATGCTGAGATCGAGGTTATAGGTCTTGTTACTGAGCAAGGTACTTCAGATATCTAATATATTTAATTTAAGTACATAAAATGGGAGTCCAACTTGTTGGTCTCCCATTTTTTATATTTTCACTTCCTAAGGAACCCGGATTCTAATATTATTCGGTATTACCTCTACTTCAAAAATTTTTCCGTCTTCCCCACCATACTCTCCATCAATTGTAGAGGGTATTTCCTTGTTTAAAGAAATAATCGAAACCTTCTTAAATTTAAATGTTTTATAAAAAGGAAATTTGTCTATATTCCCGTTAAAAAGACGTTTAAGTATAAGAGCGCTTTTAACAATTTGAAATTTTTTAATAATACAGATATCCAGCATCCCATCATATGGATCAGCATAAGGAGCAATGATTGCATTTCCTCCATATTGCGGAAAATTTGCAAAAGCGATCAATGCCACTTCCTCTTCAAGTTCTGTGTTTTCACTAACGATCCTGACTTTAAATGTGGGCATTTCAAAATACCCTTTTAGTGCATAATAAATGTAGGGAGCCATTCCTCTTGATTTTGTCTCTGTGTTGTATTTTTTTGAGATCATACCGTCAAGCCCAACCCCGGCAACATTAAAGAAATAGGAATTATTGATTCTTCCGATATCAATATATTTGTCCTTTCCATGTATAAGTGTATCGAGTGCCTGCCTCCAGGATAAAGAGATATTTAGATTCCTGATTAGTCCGTTCCCGGAACCACCGGGGAGAATTCCGAGGGTTTTATCCGTGCCAACCAGAGCTGAAGCTATTGAATTTATGGTCCCGTCGCCACCAAAAACTGCGATTATATCAAAATTATTTTTTGCATTTTTTGCAATTTCATAACCATCTTCAGGAGAATTGGAATTAATGAGAGATACGGTTCTGAAATGCTGCATCAGTTTTTTGAAAATATACGAGGCTGCAACATCTTTAGAAACTACGCCTGAAGCAGGGTTGAGAATTACTAAAATCCGCTCATCTTTCATGCCAGCATTAAGATGGAAAGAGATATTTTTCTATTTCCATAGAATAATTGTAAATTTCTTCTTTTTTAAAGAATAAAGATATCTCACGCTCGGATGAAGTTGTTGAATCAGATGCATGAATTATATTATAGGTGGTAAAAACGACATAATCACCCCTGATAGAGCCGGGTTCTGCATTTGCAGGATCTGTAGCACCTACCAGTTTTCTTACAATGCTTATAGCTCCCGGCCCTTCAAGTATAAATGCAACTACAGGCCCTGAAGTTATAAAATCAATAAGTGACTCATAAAATGGTTTCCCATTATGTTCCGAATAGTGTTGTTCCGCCATTTCTCTGTTTATTACCAGCATTTTCATAGCTGATATTTTTAAACCTTTCTTTTCAAATTTTGAGATTATTTTACCTGTCAGCTTTCTTTGAACGCCATCAGGCTTAATCATTACAAAAGTTTGTTCAATATTCAAAATTTCCTCCATATAATCTAACCTTTTTTATCAACAATCTCCTCCAGAATCTTTGTAAGAAATAAATGAAAATCCTTAAGATTTAATCTGAAGTTTGATGAAAAATCTGATTTCTGGAGGTTGTCATAGTGTTTCAGAAACTCATTCCAATCTTTATAAAGCAGGAAATTCAGATCTGTTTCAATGAAATGATTTAGTTCAAAAAAGATATCACTTTGGGTGAGTTTAGCCGGATCATCAAAGTGGTCATTTATCTTTGTATGAAGATTTACTAATTTTTTTTTTAAACCTGCTGCTTTCTGGTTCCTGGATACATAGTTCTCAAAAATAGCGGAACATTCGAATTGAGGCTTGAACATCCTTGACACATTTTCAATTAGTTCCTGAATTGCGTTATCAGAAATATTTACTATGTTTCTGAGCATATTACGTTTACTGATTTTTTCAGGATCTTTTTCAAAATAATTCTTGAATTCTGTTTCATAAACTTTCTTATATTCCTGAGACATCGCCATAAATGCCCTGTCAAGGTTTTTTAGATCTTTGGTTGTCCATTTGGGGGTAACGAAAGAATTTTTTAAATGTCTTTTGTAAAAATCGTGAATAGAATCAACATTCTTTTTTAATGCAAGGATCAGAGGGATTGCAATACTTATCTCTCTGTTCTTTTTAAGGTTTAATTCGATAAAATTATTTATTTTTAAGGTCCGAAAAGCCAGGATATAGAGAATCCCGGTATTTTTTTTCAATTTTTTATCTTTGATCCCGGAAATTATATCAGAGATGTCTTTTTGGTAAATTTTGTCCATCTTAGGAACAAATTTCCCGTTCAGTAATGAAATTATGATTGGGTTTAACAGCAATTCTTTATGATATAGTTTTGTAAATGAAAAAAATGTCCTCTGGGTTATCATATCGCTTTTGGAAAGTTCATTGGATATGATCCTGATATTTGTCAGAAAAGTCCTTAAACTAAAGAACCAGGATTCGGGCTCAGTGACATCTCTTAGTGAAGGGAACCTTTTTTTGCTGGATTTTTCCAGTGTTTTTTCAACAATGAATTCTTCAAAATTTATAAGATGTTTGTCCTTTTTAAAGTCAAGGTCTTTTAGCAAGTCTAATATCTTGCCCAGGATTTTAGAAAAAGTAATGAGATATGTATAATAATTTCTGTTCCCAAGTTGCTGGAACTTGAAAACTATCGTTTCAAAATAACTTGATGATATGTATTCCTCAGTGCTTTCCAGCCAGAGTTTAAGCTCAAACAGATTCAACATCTGTTTTTCTTTGTCAACTTTTTCAAGCCAGCTTTCAAAAAGCTTATCCCACTTGTCTTCTATTGTAAGGTCGCTCTCTTTATCAATAAAAAAATCACCGACATTCTCCATCTTATTTTCCATATAGATATTTTAATTTAATACGTGTGATTTTTCAACCGATTGATACGAGAGATAAAAAGAAGCCGGAAAATATCAAAAAAAGTAAAAAATTAGTTTTTATATTGACAAAAATGCTTCAGATTATATAATTATTCTATCATGAGTTTAAAAGGTTCACTAGATTCTATTAATTTGGCTGATATTATGCAGCTTGTTTCTAACTCCAGGCAGAGCGGAAGATTTGTCCTCAGTAAAAACACCGGAGAAAAGGGTTATATTTATGTTAACCAGGGTACTATTAACCATGCGGAAGTATCGAACTTCAAAGGTGAAGATGCTGTATTTACCCTTATTTCCTGGGGAAAGGGTGAATTTGAATTTGAGGAGTCCCATTTCGATGTAGAGACTTCCATTACTAAATCCGTCACTTCTCTTCTTATGGATTCTGCAAGAAGGATCGATGAGTGGAAACTTCTGCGTAAAAAGATCGGTTCGATAGATTCAGTTCCTACATTCAGTGAGATAGATAAAAGTGAGAGAAGGAAAATATCATTATCCACTTTAGAGTGGCTGGTGATCTCAAAGATCGATGGGAGAAGAAGCATAGCTGAGATATCAAATGAATCCGGTATCAACATATTTGATGCATCGAGAATTATTTTCGGTATGATCACATCCGGGCTCTTAAAGTTATTATAATCTTCCCCGTTTTATTTCTAAGGATTTAAATGATTGGAAAAAGTGTATTAATTTTAGATTTTGGTTCCCAGTATACTCAGCTTATTGCCCGTCGTGTCAGAGAGCTTGGAGTATATTGTGAGATACTCCCATATAATACTGATGTTAGTGAAATTCAAAACAGGGATGCTGGAGCATTGATTCTGTCCGGTGGTCCATCAAGTGTTTATGAAGAAGGTGCTCCGAAACCTGCCCGTGAGATAATGGATCTTGGATTACCCATCCTCGGTATTTGTTACGGGCTTCAATTACTCGCTTATTTCTCTGGGATGAAAGTTGAATCTGCCAGAGAGCGGGAATACGGCCTCGCAAATCTGAAAGTGGTTAGGAAAAGTGAATTACTGAAAGGAGTAAGACCGGCGGGAAGGGTATGGATGAGCCATGGAGATAAGATTACCCAATTTCCCGATGATTTTTTAGTAACAGGAAAAACAGACAATAGTGAAATTGCAGTTATAGAATCTTCGGTAAGAAAAATTTATGGGATCCAGTTCCATGCGGAAGTAGTTCATACAGAGGATGGAAAAAAGATAATATCCAATTACCTGTTTGATATTTCCGGTCTTGAAAGGAACTGGAATATGGAAAATTTCATCACTTCCTCTGTTAAAAGGATAAAAGAAACACTAGGTGATAAAAAAGTTATACTTGGCCTCAGTGGAGGAGTCGATTCAACGGTTCTTGCTTTACTGTTAAGAAAAGCTATCGGAGAAAACCTCAATCCTGTTTTTATTGATACTGGACTTCTCAGGAAAAATGAATTTATTACTCTTATGAAAAGGTTTCGGGATGAATTGGGCCTGGATGTCATGGGGATCGATGCCGGAGAAAATTTTCTTGATAAATTGAAGGGGGTTACTTCTCCGGAAGAAAAACGGAAAATAATCGGAAGAACATTTATTGAGATTTTTTCAACTGTAGAGGATAAGATCGGCAAAGTGGAGTATTTTGCTCAGGGAACACTTTATCCCGATGTGATCGAATCTGTTTCCGTCAAGGGGCCTTCCGCTACAATAAAGAGTCATCACAATGTTGGAGGACTTCCGGATAAGATGAACTGGAAGTTGATCGAACCGTTCAGAGAATTATTTAAGGATGAGGTCCGGGAAATTGGGAGAGAGCTGGGCCTGGATGAAAAATTTATAATGCGCCACCCTTTTCCGGGACCCGGTCTTGCGATAAGAGTGATTGGTGATATTACACCAGAGAAAATTGTAAAACTACAGGAAGCGGATGCGATACTAAAAGAGGAACTCGATTCTTTTGATCTGTACAATAGTGTTTGGCAATCTTTTGTAGTACTTTTACCTGTAAAAACTGTCGGAGTGATGGGGGATATAAGAACTTATGAGAATGTTGCCGTAATCCGCCTTGTGGAGAGTGTTGACGGAATGACGGCAGACTGGTTCCCGGCACCGCCTGATTTCCTGACAAAAGTTGCGAATCGTATTGTTAACGAAGTAAAAGGGATCAACAGGGTTACTTATGACCTCACGTCAAAGCCACCCGGAACGATCGAGTGGGAGTAGATGAAAAGTTTTATCCATTTACACCTTCACTCTGAATACAGCCTCCTCGATTCAAATCAAAAGATATCCGATCTTATAAAAAAGGTTAAAGAACTTAATATGCCGGCTGTTGCTCTTACCGACCATGGAAATATACTCGGTGCAGTAAATTTTTTTAATGTAGCGAAAAAAAACGGGATCAAAGCTATTATCGGTTCAGAAATGTATATCTCTCCATTTGATATTGATCACAGGCCTGTGCGGGGAAGTGGTGAAGCAAACTATCACCATCTTGTAGTGCTGGTTAAGAATGATGTCGGCTATAAGAACCTTTCTGAGCTGATCTCTATCTCATACATAGACGGGTTCTACCGGAAACCGAGGATAGATAAGAAAATTCTTAAAGAACATAGTGAGGGCCTTGTTATCTTGTCTTCATGTATTCAGGGGGAGATCCCATATAACCTTTTAAGAGGGAAAGAGGAAGAAGCATATAAAGCAGCTGAGTGGTACAAAGAAGTATTCGGTGAAGATTTTTATATTGAGATCCAGAATCATGGCCTCTCCCAGCAGGTACAAGTGTTACCGAAACTTGTGGAATTAGCGAAAGATCTTTCAATCCCTCTGGTGGCGACAAATGATGTGCATTATAACAACCGCTCTGATTCAGAAGCACGTGAAATACTTATTTGTCTCCAAACCAATGAAGTCTTAAGTAATACTGAAAGAGCTATGAAAAAAGAGACGGATGAAATGTATCTGAAATCGACAGAAGAGATGGAAGAACTTTTCAATGAGTATCCGCAGGCAATAGATAATACTCTTGTGATTGCAGCAAAGTGCAATTTTGAATTCAGGCTTGGTGAATATTTTCTTCCGAAATTCCATGTTCCGGATGAGTTTTCAATAGATGAATATTTTGAAAAAATCTGCAGAGAAGGTTTTGAAAATATCAAGGGAAAACTTGCAAAGGAGGGGAAGGATTTAGCTGAATATGAAAGAAGGCTTAAATATGAGATAGAGAAAATAAGGGAGATGGAATTCCCAAGTTATTTTCTCATAGTATGGGACATAATAAGGTTCTCTAAAGAGAATGATATTCTGATAGGGCCCGGAAGGGGGTCGGTTGTCGGGAGTCTTGTATCTTACGTTATGGGTATTACCAGTATCGACCCTCTTGAGTATGACCTTATTTTTGAAAGATTTTTAAATCCGGAGAGGGTATCAATGCCGGATATTGATCTGGATTTTGATCCTGAACGGAGAGAGGATGTTATTGAGTATATCAGGAACAAATATGGTGAGGAGAATGTTGCACAAATAGTTACCTTTGGAAAAATGAAAGCAAAAATGGCAATCAGAGATACCGGGAGAGTTCTTGAAGTACCTCTGGGTGATGTAGGTAAACTTGCCAAGCTGATCCCTGAGACCCCGAATGTAAGCCTTCGTGAAGAAGTAGAGAACAATGAAGAGCTTCAAAAAGAGATAAAAAGGATGGAAGCTGCTCCCAGGTTAATAGATTATGCTCTGAAATTGGAAAATAATATCAGAAATACAGGAATGCATGCAGCTGGTGTTGTTATCGCACCGAAGAAACTTATAGAATTTATGCCTCTATATAAAGCCAAGGATAAGATTGTCACTCAATTTGAAAAGGAAGAGGTTGAACAGATCGGGTTACTAAAACTTGATATCCTGGGACTGAAAACTCTTACTATTATAAAGAATATACTAAGTTCAATTAGGGAAATCGAGAAAAAAGAGATTGATCTTCAAACAATCCCGCTTGATGATAAAAAAACCTTTAAATTATTTCAGGATGGATATACTGACGGAATATTTCAGTTTGAAAGTTCCGGGATGAGGGATTATTTAAAAAGGTCAAAACCACAGAAATTCGAAGATCTGGTTGTGCTTAACGGATTGTACAGACCCGGCCCTCTCGGTACGGGTATGGCTGATACTTATGTTAATCGTAAAATAGGAAAAGAAAAGGTAACGTATATATTTAATGAAACAGAAGATATCCTTGCTGATACTTACGGAGTAATAGTTTTCCAGGAGCAGGTAATGCGAATTTCTCAGGTGATTGCAGGCTTCCCGATGAGTAAAGCTGATGAAATGAGAAAGATCATGGGAAAGAAACAGGTCCAGAAGCTTCCGGCAGTAAAAAAAATTTTCATGGAAGGTGCTTCTAAAAGAGGATTCAATAAAAAAAAGGCGGAGGAACTCTTTCAGCAAATGAGCACTTTTGCTCAATATGGATTTAATAAATCCCACTCTACAGCTTATGCCAATCTTGCATATCAGACCGCTTACCTGAAAGTTCATTTCCCGGTCTACTTCATGTCATCTCTTCTTACATCCGAGTCAGACAAAACTTCTACAGATTCAAAGGTCATCCAATATATTTCCGAATGCAGAAAAATGGGGATCAACATTCTGCCTCCGGATATAAACCGGAGTTTTGAGAAGTTCAGAGTGGAATCCTCCGGTTCCATAAGATATGGCCTTAAAGGCCTTAAGAATGTTGGTGATAAGGCTATCAGAAGTTTTCTTGATGTGAGGATAAATGATGGCGAGTTTACAAGTTATTCAGATTTTATTACCAGAAGTAATTTATCCAAGACGAACAAAGCGGTCATTGAAAGTTTGATAAAAGCCGGTGCTCTTGACGCTTTCGGCTTGAAGAGGAGAACTCTTATTGAGAGTCTTGAGGAAGTTATTCATCAGGCATCCCTGATAGAAAAAAGGCGTCAAAAAAACCAGAGATCCCTTTTTGCCGATGATGATACTGAGAAAATAATTATTTCAAAGGCTCATCTTGAAGTTGAAGAGTGGACCGAAGCTGAAATGATCCAGGGTGAGAAAGAGATCGCAGGGATGTACATCACCCTCAATCCAATTGAAAAGTATAAAAAAGAGATCAAAAAAATATCGAACACAAATATAGCTTCTATCAATTCTGGAGAATTCAAGGGAGATATTGTCCGTATCGGGGGTGTGGTAACATCTTTTAAAGAACGGAAATCCAAGAAGGGCACATTTTACGGTGAATTATACTTTGAGGACCTTTCAGGAAGGATCAAGCTTCTTATTTTCGGTAAGGCAAGAAAGAACGGATTCAGGAATAATGGGAATGATGAACGTGTGAATTGGGATGATTTGAAAGAGAGGCTCAAACTCGATTTTCCCTATTATCTTAAAGGGAGAATACCTGATAACGGGGATATGAACAAAAATATCTATGTGGAGGAGTTGGTCGAGCTTGAAGTTCTCCTTAAGAAAAGGGCACGGAAGATTATGATCACAATAGATTATTCGATCCTTAATGATGACTTTTCAGAAGAATTGAAGAAAAAAATGGAAAATCATACTGATTCAACTCCTACCTATCTCGTTATATTAAAGGAGAACAAGGAGAGAGTGGTTATTAAATCCGGAAGCCTTAAACCGACAATTACAATGAAAAAAGATATAGAAAAGATAACAGGTAAAAATACTGTTGAAATACTTTATCAATAATCAGACTACCACCACAAGTTTACACTATTGAAATTCACCTTCTAATGGATGACCCCCTGGCTGCTATTTTTTGATCTTTATTTTGACTTTGCCTTTAGAGACAGACAAATTGATCTTAGCATCAATGATATTTTCTGAGATCATCTTAAGTTTTATCTGATTGATAAGATCATCTTTAGATTTGCCCTTCCCTTTGCTGCCTTTGACCATATTGTCATATTCATTATAGAAAGATTCAAATGAATCCTCGTTATTAAGAGACACGGATGAATTTTTGCTGATATCTTTTGGAGGTGCTTTTTTTTCATATTTCGGTGTTTTCGAGGACCTTTTGATAGTACCGAGTTCAAGCTGATTCAGTTTCTTAAGCCACATATTGTTATAGAGATAAAATCTTGAAGACAAATTCTGGAGAAGGAAATCAAGTTTACCTGACCTGAGGTCTTTCGATTGTATATCCCTAATAACTTTTTCAATATTGACTCTCTCTTTTTCCGGGGGGATCTTTACTTCACCTGCAAAAAATAAATTATATTCGGTTTTCAGAGCCTCAATTCTCCCCTCTGTCTTGTGGATCAGAGCTTCAAATTTTCTCTGTTTTTCCCTTATAGATTCCATTTTAATAGTTTCTAAATGTTTCTTCCTCTTTCAGCACCCGTGTAACTCCTTCTGCGAGTGATTTCATTTCATCCTCCCCGGGATATAGTTTAACGGGTGCTATAAATGATATTCTATCACTTATTAGTTTGACAAGAAACTTTGCGTTTGCCATTCCTCCGGTAATAAGGATGTGATCAACTTTTCCGTTTACTATTGTTGCCATAGCTCCTGTATCTTTTGCAATCTGGTAAGCCATCGCTTCAACTACTTCGATGGTTTTCCTGTCACCTGACATATACATTTCCTCTACTTTCATGAACTCTTTTGTATTCAAATAGGAATTCAGGCCTCCTTCACCGAAAAGGGTTTTTGAGAATGTTTTATAATCAGATTTATTATCAATGACGTATTTAATTACCTGAAGTATGGGGAGCCCTCCCGATCTGTCAGGGGAAAAGGTTCCCTCTTCACTAGAGTTAATACCGTCAAGCATCATCCCTTTTTCATGTATTGAAACAGATATCCCGGTTCCGAGATGGATCACGATCAGGTTCAGGTCGGAATATTTCACACCGGTTTCATCTGAATACCTTTTACATACGGCCTTCATATTGAGAGCATGGGAAAGCATCCTTCGCTCAAAAAGAGGGTGTCCTGAATATCTGGCAAGGGGGCAAAGTTCATCTACTGATATCGGATCGACAATATAACAGTTAATACCTGCTTTAGACGCAATACTGAAGCCGATCTGTGCTGACAAATGTGAAGCATGAAGCCCTCTTCTACCTTCGATAAGATCATTGAGCATAGAATGATTCACTATATATGTACCACTTTTCAATGGTTTCAATAGTCCGCCTCTGGCAGATATGGCTTTTAGATCTTCAATATTTATTTTTTTACTTTCAAGGAAATCCAAAATGATCTTTTCCCTGAATTGTATCTGATCATTAATATTTTCAAAGTTTTTTAATTCTTCATCAGAGTGTTTTATGGATTCGATAAAAACAGGTTTCTCCATGTCAAAAATAGCGATCTTTGTAGATGTGTTACCGGTATTGATCACAAGTATCGGGGAATTCATTCAGTTCTCCTTATTTAAGTACTTTTCAATTATAGGTCTCATTCTTTTAAGTGTATCATTTTGTAAATGATTCAGATCGGTAAGGACAGCTCCTTTAAGGGAGTTGTTGCATCGGCAATTTGATCCTGTTGAGTTAATGGCTGTAATTAATTCTTTTATAAGCTTCAGTCCGCTTGAAATATTTTTGTTTAAATTTTCAACAACCATATCAGCTGTAACATGCTCGGTCTCGGGATGCCAGCAGTCATAGTCAGTTATAAATGCCAGCGGGATAAAACACATCTCGAGCTCTTTTGCAAACTTTGCTTCGAGAGCCTGGGTCATCCCTATAACTGAGCAATCGGCTCTCCTGTAGGACTCAGATTCAGCTTTCGAAGAAAATTGGGGGCCTTCCATGTTGCAGTAAGTCCCACCGAAGTGTGTTTCAAGCCCCATCTTTTTTGCAGTATCATATGCGATCCTGGTATAGAAAGGGCAAACCGGATTTGCCATCGAAACATGTGCAACGATCCCCTTCTCAAAATATGTTTTTTCTCTTTTAAAAGTATTATCTATATACTGGTCAGGGATGAGGAGATGGGTCGGTTTAATATTTTCTTTCAGAGATCCCACAGCAGTTGATGATATAAGTTTGTTCACGCCAAGAACTTTCATTGCAAAGAGATTGGCCCTGTAGTTTACTTCAGAGGGATTAAGTTTGTGGCCTGCTCCGTGTCTTGCAAGAAATGCAACGTTTACATCTCCGATCTCTCCCGTAACGATCTTATCAGATGGTTTCCCGTATGGAGTATCAATCTCTTCAAGTTTTATGTTTTCTATAGCATCAAGTTTATAAAGTCCGCTTCCACCGATTATCCCGATCCTGTTTCCGATTGAATTCGATTTGCTCATATCCCTCCCTTTATTAATAAGTATTTTTAATGGATTGAGCAGGCAATGTCAAGGAAAATTTGTCTGGCAATTTATTCTTAGAAAGCTTCAGAAATCAGATTTCAACTTCATTGCGGTAGTTCAGACAGGACTATATCACCATAGCTGGTATTGATATTAATCTCCGAACCAATCCCTGTTCTTGAAAATGTTGTCAGATATTTTGCTTTGACTGAACTTATCTCCAGATTTGATCTGTTTTTGATGTCTCCGTATTTAGTGTTCATACTGAGGGAAGGATCAGTATTCCCCGGAATCTTCAGTGTAATATCGGAATAAGAGTTGGTTACAAATATTTTTTTGAACATAGACTTTAATGAGAGATCAAGATCTCCGTGTGAAAGGAGGACGTTCAGAGATGTTCCCTTAAGATTTTTCAATCTGACCCTGTTGTAAGAGTTTTTTATTGCAATTGATTCAGAGTCTAATCCGTCTGCAATGATCTTACAATGTCTGGAAGTTATCAACAATTCGTCTGTAGTAATATCCGATAAACTTATCATATTGTGAGAGTTCTTTATTTTAATAAGATCTGATCTTATTTCAGAGAGTCTCATTTTGGTGTGTACTCCTTCTATCTTGACTGAACTACTCTCTTTTATATCTGAAATATCCAGAGATGAATGGGAAATCCTGCAATCGATAGAAGATGATCCTGAAACATCAGCCTGGGAATATTTCAGATCAAGCTCGATCTTTCCACTTATATTACTTATTTTTGTTTTCCCGAATCGGTTTATTATACTGATATCTGATGGAATGTTCTGAATACTGATATCTCCGAATTTGCTATCAACCATTACAGATGTCCCTGAACCGTTTATACTTATATCACCGAACCTGTTCTTTACGTTGAGTGTTGTCGCTTTCGGGATAAATATTTTGAAATGGGTTCTGACCCTTGTGTAAGGGAATTCATCATCTGATGGATCAATTTCAATTATTGCCTTATCCCCTTCTTTTCTGTTTGTTATATTTACCATATTCCTGAATTGTTCAACTTTTGATTCATCTTTGTGATAGATAATCTTAACAAGCTCTACAGAGATCTTTTCGTCAATGGATGGAGATATTTCAACACTACCGGCAGGGTTGTCAAATATCAATATCTTTGCCGGGGTTTCAAAAGTAAAATCATCAATGAATTCATGAGGGTGGTTTTTGTCCCTGATCGATTTGTGATCAGAATTGCAGCTCTTTATAAAAGAGATGTCTCCGGAATCAAAATACTGGAATACAAATCCAAATATTATTAGTCCGGCTATCAGAAATAATTCTTTCTTTTTCATTTTTTCTGCATTATGTAATCTACAATGTTCCTTCCCCCGATATAGATCAGGATCAGCGGCCAGTATGTAGTTGCGATATCCCATATGTTAAGGTGTGTCCACCCCAGATTTTTTGAAAGAAAAAGGACCCCAAGTAAGATTATGAGGACCCCCCAGAAAATTGTTTCGCCTTTTTTCTTACTCATCTTCATTCTCCTTAACTACTAAGTATTCTATTACCATTTTCAGCCCTATCCCGATTATGAGAAGAGGCCACAATTTTATTATGCTTCTATAGCTAATGACATCAAGGTTTCTTAACATGAACAATACACCCAGTATTAAAATTATTACAGACCCTGTTAATGAGATCTCAGATGTAACTTCTTCAGAAGCAGGTTCACTTGTTCTATTTCTCTTCTTGACCTCATTAAAACTATCAATGATCTGGAATACATAAAAACCTGCCAGCAGAAGAGAGAATACTACTACATCTGCTGCCATCGAATGCCTGCCGTCATCTGCAGAATAAACCAGCAATACGATCAATAGAGCAAACAGGAGCATATAAGAGAATCCTTTAGTGTAATTCCCGGCATAAAAAAGTCCTGATCCCGGGAAGAGACCGGAAATTAATGCTGCAAGTCCCGGATTCTTTTTTTCCGTATAATCTTTATTTTCATCCATATTTAAACCCCCTTATTGTTTTCCTTTTTGCTTTTGCGTCTCTTTTTTTTTTATTTGCTTTCGTAATAACCTCGGTCTTTTTAAAAATGAAGAGATTATTAGATTCTTTTATTCTTCCTATAAATGCCTCGGCTTCAACGACAAAGTTTTCAACACCTGCAACAGCGGTATGAAGTGTTTTGTTGGCAGCCGGGAATATATTTGTAAAATAAAACAAGTTCAAAAAAAGAACCATTGTCCCGATACCGGCGGCGACCCACTTCAAGTATGCATAATTTCGAACAGGAGCCTGTTCTTCATCAGATTCACCAATGAGATAAAGCCGGTTCTTCAGAAAAAAAGGTACATCTCTGTTCAACTCCGGAAGAATGGCTTTTATATGATCGACTTCTTCAGTGATCGCTTCACAATCACTGCATAGTTTCATATGATCAGTAAATGTTTTTTTTTCATCAGGGCTGAGAGAATTGTCCTGATATGCGGATAAAAGTTCTTCAAATTTATTACAATTCATTTTGTTCACCTATCCTCATACAGCTTTGCAAGTTGGATCCTTGCTCTGTTAATCTTTGATTTGACGGTACCTAACGGGATGTTCAATGAGTCTGCTATTTCCTGATAAGAGTGATTCTGAATATCCCTCAGGATCAATAGAGACCTCACTTCGGGTTTCAGCTTAAGTATTTTTTCCCTTAGCTTGTTAAGATCACCACTCTTTATAAGGTTATCTTCAGGAGAGTTTTCATCCCTTACCAGATTATCTTCAAGATCGATCCTGAAATTATTTTTTTTGTTTTTTCTCCAATAATCAATACAATGATTTTTTGAGATCCTGATTATCCATGAAGATATATTGAAGCTCTCATCGAATTTATCGATGTTCTTATAGATTTTAATAAATATATCCTGAGTGAGGTCGTTGGCATCATCGCTGCAGCCGCAGAAATTAAATGCCAGATTGTAAACTGTTCTTGAATATTTATCTATTAACATATTCCAACCTCTCTTGTCTCCTTCTTTGATATATTTAATTAACACTCTATTTTCCATTCCGCAATTATTAAACGGCTCCCGGGAATAAAAGTTCCATTAATAATTTATCATAGTCAGGTCTTAATGTTAATGAAAAGCCATATGGATATTGTAGAAAATAGTATTATAGGCGCGAATGCAGAAATGAAAGGCGAGAGAATACCCGATGACCCCATCGCACTGGATATACCGAATGTACCCCAGAATATCATTGAGATCCCAACGGCTATTCCAATTCCGTAAAGAGTTCCCCGTTTCCCCATCATAAATGAGAATGGGATCGCTATCAGCACCATGATAAGGCTTGAAAACGGAAATGAATACTTATAATACAATTTTGCTTCATATCTACTGGCGTCGGATCTGTTGTTTTTCAGATATGCGATATATTCTTTAAGCTGGGAAATGTTCATGTGCTGGGGGAAAGATATTTTTTTAAGGAAAAGGCTCTTTCCTCCCGGGATATTCAGTCTTTCAGATACAAATTCACTATATTCTTCGGGAATATTACCCTTGAATTTTCTGGTGAATCCGTCTTTGAGTATCAAAGTATCCTGATTGGCCCATAATGCAAATTTTGAAGTAAATCTTAATTTCATGTCAAAATTTTCATCAAATTGAATAGCCGTGAAGTTTCTGTAACGGCCCTTGTTTTTTTCAATAAAATCATAAAAATAGAGAAAATTATTTTTTCCTGACACCCAGAATTTGTCGAATTCAAGTTCAGTATTTGTTTTTCGTTTATATATAGTATCCAGAGTCTTCATTGCTTTTTTATTTGCATCCGGAGTTATTTTCTCCTGAATCATGAAATAACCGATAGAGAGGAGTATTCCTACGAAAATGGCCGGGATGGCAATCCTGTAGAGGCTGATCCCGCTAACTTGGACTGCAGTGATCTCGTTATTCTTGCTCATCAGAGAAAATGTAAGAAGAACAGATGTCAGAATTGAGACAGGAAGAACAAAGCTGATCATTTCCGGAGTATTAAAATAAACATATCTGAAAACATGGTAGAAAGGGACATTGTTCTCGATGACGCTATCAATCAATTCCACAATCCTGACGATGTAGAATACCAGCATCAAAGACAAGAATATAAGAATAAGCATAGAGATCATCTTTTTCATAATATAAAAATCTGTCCGTTTAAAGATTCTTAACCTCGAGGTGTTTCCTGTGGAAGAACCTTTCTCCCTGCCTATTATTTGTGCTAATCTTCTGAAAGGGGTAAATATTTTCTCCCAGTTCAGAGATTTTTCCTTTGAACTGTATAAGTAGAAAATGATCCCGGAAACAAGAAGAAAAAGATTGGGTGCCCACATGCCGAGCAAAGGGGAGACTATATTTTTAACGATTAGGTTCTGAAATGTAGTGATAGTAGTATAGTAAATGAATATTATCCCGAGGGAAATAATAAACCCGCTGACCTTCCCGCCTTTCTTTGTAGATATACCCAGAGATAAAGCGAGGAACCCTAAGGCAAGGCAGGCAAAGGGGAGAGCAAACTTTCTGTGGTATTCTCGTGCAAGAAAAATATTGTCGGGATATTCCTTCATTTTTTTAATAAGATCTGGAAATATCAAATGTTTACTCTGCCGGGACTGTTTAAGGTTCATTAGTTCCGGGATCTCTTCGGATGAGTTGATGTGAGAAGTAGTAAAATAGTTCTTCCCGGGGCTTTTCTTTTCAAAACTGTGCAGGGTTGCATTTTTCAATGCGAAGTAACTCTTTCTTTTATCCTTGTCCTGGATAATCCGCCCTCTCTCTGCGAGGATGATATTGTCCCTTTTACGGTCTCTTCTCGAATATAAAAAAACGCCCTTCCATTCATTTGTCCTATTGTCAATATCATTAAAGTAAAGAACGTATGTAGGGAATTCTCTGTTGAATGTTCTTGGTTTGATATTGGACATAGCCCTGGATAGCATTATCTTTGTTTTCAATTTCTGGAATTGATAATTGCTCTCGGGTGCAATGTACATAATAAGAATTGATGAAACTATCCAGGTGATAACAGAGAACATGATGATAGGCTTGAGGATCCTGAAATTACTTACACCCATTGTGCGAAGAGCGACTATTTCCGAATCAGTGCTCATCCTGCTCATTCCGGCCAGAACGCCCATGAGAGTGGCCATCGGGATTGTAAATGCAAGCAGGTCAGGAAGAAGAAAAACAAGTATTTTTAATATTGTAAATGTAGTTGCACCCTTCGAAATAAAGGTGTTTGAAAGGATGAATATCATGTTGATCAACAGGGTGAAAGTATATATTGCAAGCCCTACCCCGAAAGGAGCTGTGATTTCTTTAAGGATGTACTTGTCGAAGGTTTTCAACATGGATCAATGATATCACAGACCAGTGGACAATCCAATAAATCAGGACTTGATTTTGAGCTCAAAATCCTTTATCTTTTGTATCTGAACCGGAGGAATAATGAAAAGATCAAAACTTCTGATACTTGTTATATTGATATTCGGTATGTTTCCTGTTTCCAATGAGGGAAGTATGGTTTCAGAGAAAGTCCCGGTTATTGTTATGTGCCGCCCGACTATAGATCAGATCAGAAATATTGTTGTAATGAAAGGTGCAGGCCTGCTTGGAGACGGGGAAATAAACCTCATTTGTGTGTATCATGAAAAAGAACTTACTGATTATGCTCTTTCCCGGAAGTATGTTGCAGATAGACAGTTGCGATGGGTCTCTTTTGCAGAATTGAAGGGGAGGGTAACAAGAGATGATTTTTTCAGGGAAAACATCTGGACATCTCAGTTCAGAGAAATATTTGAGGTTTCGGATGGGATAATTTTCACTGGAGGAATGGACATCCCGCCTGGAATCTATGGAGAGAAAAATTCTCTCCTGACAGAGGCAACAACACCATATCGTACCAGGTATGAGTCATCATTCCTTTTTCATCTGATAGGAGGAAGTCAGAATATTACTTTCAAACCCTTCCTTGAGGGGAGGCTTGATTATCCTGTCCTTGGAATATGCCTGGGGGCACAGACCATGAACGTTGCTGCAGGAGGATCTCTTATTCAGGACATTCCATCTGAAGTGTATGGACTTAAGTCTGTTGAGCAGGTTTTAAAAAAGGGTAGAGAACAAATTCATAGTTCCAGGTATATAAAAGCTTTGTTCCCCGGAGAATCAAAGGATATTGCTCCTGCTTTTCATGGGATAGTGGTTACCCGGAAATCCATCCTGTTAAAGAAGATTGTGGGGGATCTGAAAGGATCTCCAATGGTATTATCCTCTCATCACCAATCTGTAAAAAAAACAGGAAAAGATCTTTTTGTAGCAGCAACTTCAACAGACGGGAAAATAATTGAATCAATCGAACACAAAAAATTTAAAAATGTGCTTGGGGTCCAGTTTCACCCGGAATACAGATATCTTCATACAGGGTTGAAATTTTTCACGAATAATCCTGAAGGAGGAAACTTTTTTTCTCTTAAAAATTTCTTGATTAAAAGCCCCCCTTCCATCCTTTTTCATAAAAATTTGTGGAGTTGGTTTGCTGCAGAAATTCAGCATTGACGTGCAAAAGTTTGATTTTTCACTCAAAATTACTTATAATACCCCGTGACCTAAAATGAAGAGGCAAATAAATGGCAGAAGATTTATTAAAGAGTATAGAACAGTTAAGCAGGGAGAGGGGTATATCTCCCGAAATTTTCTATTCTGCCATTGAAGAAGCCCTTCTCACAGTAGCCGACAAGTACTTTGATCATAAAGCCGAGGTCAAAGTTGAAATCAATAGGGAAAAAGGGACAATAAATGCCTATACTGAAAAACTTGTCATAAACGATAATCCTCAGGATGCTTCTGAGATATCCTGGAAAGATGCGCTCAAACACGATTCTAAAGCAAAACTTGGTGACGAGATAAAAATATTTCTTCCAGGTGAAACCCTTGGAAGAGTTGCAGCTCAGACAGCCAGAAATATTATCATGGATAAGGTTCAGAAAGCTGAACAACAGACTATTTATTCAAAATATGTTCAATTGACAGATACACTTATTTCCGGTGAGGTTCGTAGAATTGAGAATAGAGGTGTTATTGCTGCTCTTGAGATCGGAGAAGCAATAATTCCGGAGAAAGAGCTTTCCCCTAAAGATGAATTTAAAAAAGGGGATATAATCAGATTTTATGTGAAACGTGTTTTTCCGGAAGGGAGAGGGCCTCTTGTCCTCGGATCAAGATATCTTAATAATTTTGTTGAAAAACTTATAGAGAAAGAGGTTCCTGAAGTTGCAGAGGGAATCGTAAAAGTATTTTCGGTTTCACGGGAACCCGGTATCAAGACCAAGGTTGCGGTATATTCAACCGATAAAAGTATTGATCCGGTCGGTGCTGTTGTGGGAATGAACGGGAATAGGGTCCTTTCTATCACGAAAGAGCTTCAGGGAGAGAGGATAGATGTTATAGCCTGGAATGAGTCTCCGGAACGGTTCATATCATCTGCTTTAACTCCGGCTGACGTTACCATGGTTTCCATAGTGAATGAGCCGGCAAGAATGGCTGAAGCAACAGTGACAGACAGCACACTTTCTGCGGCAATAGGGAAAAAGGGTATAAATATTAAACTGGCTTCAAAACTTACCAAATGGAACATTCAGTTAACCAACAGAATGGAACTCCGTTCAAAAGTGGACCAGAAAAAATTGTAGGAGGATTATATGCAGAACATCAAATTACATGAGGCGACAAAACAATTTAATATAACAAATAAACTTGCGATGTTCTTCCTTGAGAAGCACGATGTACCGGTTAAATCTCATTCATCGGCAATATCGATGGAGCAACTTGAATTATTAAGGAGTTTTTCACAGGATCCCGCGAAAATTAAAGATATTACAAAAGAATATGAGAAATTTTTGAAGGCAAAGAAGAAGAAACCTGTAAAGGAAGCTGAAACGGTTAAAACAGAAGAAAAGCCCGAAAAAGAGCCGGAAAAAATAGAGATAGAGGAAAAGATAGAAACACCTCCTGTTGTAATAGAGAAAGTTGTTGAAGTGAAAAAAGAACCTGAGCCTGTAAAAGTTGTAGAACCTGAACCGGTAAAGGTTGTTAAGCCTGTTCCGGAAAAACCTGTAAAAAAGATAGAAGAAAAAATAGTGGAACCGGTCAAAAAGGTTATCCCTCAGAAAAAACCGGCCCCGCCAATACAAAGGCCGGGGAAAAAACTTCCGGAAAGAAGGACCACTATGGCCGACGTGAGAAAGAGACGTAATTTCAGGCATGGAAGACATGATCACAGAGGGAGAGGTGAAAAGAGGGTGCCGGAAGTAAGTACTGTTCCTAAGAAAGAAGCTGATCTTTCATCTGTACCTGAAATGATCCAGACATCGGATTTCATTACTCTCAAGGAGCTCGGAGAGAAACTTAACATAAAGCTGAAATTCATTGAAGATAAGATGAGAGATTTGGGCGTGGAATTTCATCTGAACCAGTTCCTTAATGAGGAGGAGATCAGAAGTATCTGCTCTGAGTTCAATGTAAATGTAAATATAGTAGGTTATGAAGAGGAAGTGTTTTCCAGTTTGCTTGAAAGGAAAAATCCTGAAAATTCACCAAGGCCGCCTGTTGTTACAGTTATGGGGCATGTAGATCATGGTAAGACAACTTTGCTTGATACCTTAAGAAAAACCAGAGTAGTCGAGCGTGAGGCCGGCGGTATAACTCAGAAGATCGGTGCATATAAACTAAAGACAAATAAGGGTGATATTGTTTTTATTGACACACCCGGTCATGAAGCTTTTACAAATCTGCGTGCAAGAGGCGCGAAGGTTACCGATATTGTAGTGTTGGTTGTTGCAGCTAATGACGGGGTCAAGCCCCAGACGATAGAAGCGATTAACCATGCAAAAGCAGCTGGAGTACCTCTGATTATTGCAATTAATAAGATCGATCTTGACGGAGCAGATTCCAACAAGGTCAAACAGGAACTGACTACTCACAATGTTGTTGTAGAGGACTGGGGCGGAGATGTGGTTTCGGTTGATATATCAGCAAAAAATAATACAAATCTGGATTCTTTTCTTGAGATGGTCTCTCTTGTAGCGGATATGCTGGAGCTCAAGTCATATAAGGATGTTCCGGGATGGGGGACTGTTATTGAGGCACGTCTTGATCCGAAACTTGGCCCTGTCGGTACTGTCCTGGTCCAGGAGGGGCAGATAAAGAGGGGAGACTTTTTTATCTCGGGTAACTCAACAGGAAAGATCAGATCGCTTTTCGATGATGCGGGTAAAACTCTGAATGAGGCTGTAAGTCCGGCCCCGGTAGAGGTGATGGGGTTTGAAGTTGTTCCTGAATCCGGTGAAAGATTCCAGGTAGTAGAGGATATTTCGAAAGCTAAAAAGGTAATTGAACTAAGAAAGCAATTTGTCAAGGAGACAAAAAGGGACGAAGTTGAAGCTGACAAGAAACTAAGTCTCCAAAATCTTTTTCAGAAGATGGATGAGAAGCTGATCAAAGAATTCCCGATCGTACTGAAAACTGATAACTTCGGCTCAGGTGAAATACTTGTTGATATCCTGATGAAGATGGGAGTTAAGGAACTTAAAGTTAATGTTGTACATAAAAGTATAGGAAATATTACTGACAGTGATGTCTTGCTTGCGGCAACATCAGGAGCTGTGATTCTCGGGTTTAATGTAAAAGCACCTCAGAAAGTACTTGTTTCTGCTAAAAGAGAGGGTGTTGAGATCAAACTTTATAGTGTGATTTATCATCTGATGGAGGAATTTGAAAAGGCCATTAAGGGTGAGATAGATCCTGTTTATATTGAGTCTCAGATAGGGAAAATTGAAGTTCTGCAAAAATTTAAGATCTCAAAACTCGGCAATATTGCCGGATGTATCGTAAGGGAAGGAAAGATCACTAATAAATCACTTCTTAAGGTTATGCGAGGAGATGATCTGGTATTTGAAGGTGAGATCGAAACTTTAAAAAGAGTCAAAGATGAGGTTAAAGAGGTAAATGCCGGAACTGAATGCGGAATTAAGTTGAAAAATTTCAATAGCATAGAAATTGGTGATATTATTGAAGTTTATGAACTGAAACAACAGTGATTATAGGTCTTATGAGAATAACTCTTCTTGCAAAAAGTGTACACAGTCTGAAGGAAAAAAGACGGATAGTGTCCAGTATCAAGGAGAAACTAAAAAATAAATTCAATATCTCCATCATTGAGAGTAATTATCAGGATATGTGGCAAAAAATAGAAATATCAATTGCATTGTTGTCCGGTTCAAAAGAGATTGTCGGCAAAGTTTTTCGTCAGTGTGAAGATCATATATTTGATAATTATCCTGTCGAGATCCTGAATGTTGAAATAGAGTATTTATAATGTCATTTCGAGTTGAAAAAATTTCAAGTACTTTAAAAAATGCAATCGGGGGAATTTTGCTGAATAAGATGGCTGACCCCGACCTCCGTTCAACTTCTGTATCCAATGTTTTCCTCAGCGGAGATCTGAAAATTGCAAAGATATACGTTTCCTCTTTCGAATCTGATCCGGATACCGTAATTAAGAAGCTTAAAAATGCCAGAGGATATATAAGAAAAGAGTTATCGAGATCTGTTTATCTCAAATTTCTACCGGACCTGCAATTCTTTTATGATTCCGCTTTTGAGTTTGATCAGAAAATAATTGATGAACCCGGAGTTGATGATCAATGAAGAGTAAAATAGCGAAAAAGATCCTTAATGCAAATAATATTGCTATAAGTTCACATATCCGCCCTGATGCAGATTGTATCGGAAGCGGGATTGCCCTCTGCCTGATGCTTGAGCAGCTTGGGAAAAATGTCAGTTTCAGAAATAGTGACAGAGCTTCTTTCCCGATCACAGAATTCCCGGGGTTTGACAGGGTGGAATATAAGCAAATTTATCCGGACAAATTCGATCTCGTAATTTTACTGGAGGGGGGAAGTGAGGATCGGCATGAGCAAAAGAATCTTTCAAAATATTTTACTATAAACATTGATCACCACGTTACCAGTTCAACCATCTCAGATATGAATTGGATAGATCCTGAAGCGTCTGCGGTCGGAGAGTTAATATTTGATCTCGGAAAGGAATTGAATATTGATTTCACAAAAGAAATAGGTTTTAACCTGTATGCAGCAATAGCTTCAGATACCGGTTCTTTTAAATATTCGAACACATCATACCGGGCATTGAAGACAGCATCAGACATAGTTAAAAGATCGGAAATCGAACCTTATTTAGTAAGTGATCTCATTTTTAATTCTAATCCGGCCGAGAAGGTTGTACTGATCAGAAAGATACTTTCAACTCTCGAATTTTATCACAATGGAGAAATGGCCTTTATATTCTGCAGAGCAGATTTCATAGACTCAGGGAAGATAGATGACTATGAAACAGAGGATATTATTTCCATAGTCAGATCGGTTCTTGGAGTAAAAGTAGTATTGTTTCTTAAGGAGATCGATGATGATCTTTTCAGAGCATCGATAAGATCGAAAGGTGATTTCAGCGCTTCGGCAATTGCAGCACATTTTAACGGGGGAGGCCATGGCCATGCTGCCGGATTCTTTTTCACTGGAAATTTTGAGGATGCTAAAAAAGAGATCACAAATGTTATTCTTGATCAATTAAAATCGTAAAAAGATAATTCAGGAAAAATGATAAACGGAATTATACTGATCAGAAAGGAGAAGGGGTTCACTTCTCATGATGTTGTAAAGAGAGTAAAAACAATTCTCGGCGTAAAAAAGGCCGGGCATTTCGGAACTCTCGATCCACTGGCGGAAGGGTTACTCCTGGTGGGGGTTGGAAATGTAACCAAATTCTTTGATTTTTTTGTTGGAAGAAACAAGACCTATTCGGGAATAATAAAATTCGGTTATTCAACCACGACCTATGATGGCGAGGGAGAACAGGTAGGTGAGAAGAAAGATATAGACCTGAACAAAATAGATCTGGGAGAACTTTTATCAGGATTCAGGGGGCGATTTCTCCAATACCCTCCCAAATATTCAGCCAAAAAATATAAAGGTATACCTCTTTATAAATATGCGAGAAAAAATCTTGAAGTAAAAATAGAGCCTGTAGAAGTAGAGATTTTTTCACTTGAAACAAAGATACTTGCAAATGATATGCTTAGATTCCGCACTGTCACTTCTTCAGGAACTTACCTTCGGTCTCTGGCACATGATATTGGGGCTAAAGCCGGAACAGGCGCTTTTTTGCAGGAACTTATAAGGGAGACTGTAGGTGAGTTTGATCTTAAAGATGCAATAACGCTTCAGGAGCTTGAATTGCAATCAGGAAAGGAGAATGATCTTCAGAAGGGGGTGATTCCCATTGAGATGCTTCTTGAGGAATTCCCCAGAATAATTGTTTCACAGAACGGAAGTGAGATGGTTAAGAATGGCGCGATGCTGTCACTTAAAGATATTATCGAAGTTTCATCCGGAGAAGATTCGGAAAATTACAGAATATTTGATTATGACGGAAATCTTCTTGCATTTGCCAGGAAGGATTCGGTACTTCACAAGTTTAAGCCTTTTTTAGTTTTTAATAATAAATAGTAACGGAAAACGCACTCTCGTTATCCTCGAATTTAAAATCATTGATCCCGATATAAAGTCTACCCTTTTTCTTACTTTTGAAAGGTGCTTTGTTATCCCCTACATAAAACGGGTTCCCATTCTCACCGATTTTTGCGATCACAGCTCCTGTCGGCTGAGTGGGCATCTGTTTTTTTCTGTTCCATTTTACGTTCAGTTCTCCGTAGTGGAGAACCTTAAGATCTTTTTCTATCATTATCGATCCGGTAATTGAGAAGAGGATATCCTGGTTCTCTTTCAAATTAATTCCTGTATCCTTCCAGCTCTTCCCGGCGGGCAGGGTGATCCTGATCACCCTTTTACCTCTTCGCAGCTTTCTGTATTTCTGTTCAAGTTCGTAAGATGTTTCAGCCCCTTCCTGCTTTGGATTGAAGACTATTTTATGCACCTTGAATATGGGGAATCTTTTTGTGTCTGAAACCTTTCCGAACTTATAAACATTAAAGTATATGGTCTCAAACCTGAAAGCTACAAATTTTCCTTCATAGACCTGATTGTCTATTGTATAAAGGATGTCGGCAGCTAAAGTATTAACAAAAAATATTACTGAAAGGAATAGAAAGAAGAGTTTAAATTTCATTGTATTTTTTTACCTGTAACGTATTCCCCTTTATAAACTATTTTTGTGTAACTTTCAATGGATATCCTCTTCTTTAGAGATATAAGTACAGGTTCTTCCAATGTTTTTATCTTTAAAGAATCACCTACAATTCCCAGGTCATGCAAAACTGCAAACACTGCTGTACTGCCGGTTGAAGAAAATGGAGTAAGACCTGCACCTCTCTCGTAAAAGAGGGTTTCTATAACAGGAATATCCTTCGGGCTGGTTTTATCTATGGGGAAGACAAATTCAACATTAGTCCTGTGGGGGAAGATATTTCCGGATTCAAGAATCCTGCCTGACATTTTCAGTTTTGCTATATCTTCCGGATATTCCTTCAGAATTACAACTACATGAGGATTGCCTGTTGAGACAGGAAAGAAATTTATCCCTTTGTATTCATACTCCTTCCTGCCTGGGGTGAGAAACGGAAAGAATCTTTTTTCATTAAAATCGGGTAGTCCCATATCTACTTCCTGCCGGAAACCATTTCCCTCTTTATCTATGAGTCGGATAATTCTGGTTCCTGCCAGGGTCCGTAGTTTTATCGGGTTTCTATTCTCCTTCATCGAGAATAGTGTTGCGGAGAGTCCCGCCATACCGTTTCCTGAAATTTCGGCTTCGCTGCCGTCACTATTGAAGATCGAAAAATTGAATACATCATCTTCCGGTAAAAAGAAGATCACACCATCGGCACCCGGCCCCTCAATTTTGTCACATATTTCTGTTGCAAACTTCCCTTCATCCTTGCCAAGTTTATTAAATTCAACCAGGTCAACGATAATAAAATTATTGCCCGAGGTTGAAGTTTTATGAAATATCATTTGGGAAGTATGAACTTCAGATAGGACTCCTGGCCGAATCTGTTAATGTATAAAAATACATATGATCCCGGCTCCTTTGTTGAGAGTATATTTCGGAACTGGTCTACCGATGTTATTTCAGTTCTGTTCACACCAAGGATCACATCGTATGGTTTGATACCGTTCTTTGAGGCTATTCCTGAAGCTTTCTGCACAACAACACCTTTGGTTGTCCTGAGTTCCAGTTCTCTAGCAAGAGATCTGCTATTGTCTACAAGTATCATTCCGAGATCGATGGTCCTGCCATCCTCTCCGGATGATTTGAACTTCATCGTATCAGGGGCTTCTCCGATCTTTACACTTACATTGAGAAGTTTTTCACCTCTGTAGAGAGCAAGTTTTATTATGTCTCCCGGATTCAGGTTTGCAATTTTAAGGCTCAGGTCGCTTCCGCTTTTGATCCTGTCTCCATTAAGTTTTATGATAAAATCGTTCCTTTTTAATCCTGCTTTCTGTGCAGGAGAGTTATTCTCCACATTCTGAATAAGGAGCCCTACCATCGGGTAATCAAATTGTTTTGCCTCATCTTTACTTAATTGTTTGATACTGATTCCCAGCCATCCTCTGACAACTCTACCTTTTGTTTTAATATCACCTATTACTTTTTTCGCCATGTTGGATGAGATAGCAAATCCGATACCGACACTACCGCCTGTGGGGGCGATAATCACTGAATTTATACCTACGACTTTTCCATCCATATTTATCAAAGGCCCGCCTGAATTGCCTCTGTTTATTGCGGCATCGGTTTGAAGATAATCTTCATAAGTGGTGGCACCGATCCTCCTTTCCTTTGCGGATATGATCCCTGCTGTTACAGTAAGGTCCTGACCGAAAGGGTTGCCTATCGCGAGGACCCACTCGCCGATTTCCACTGCATCGGAATCACCCAGAGTTATAAAAGGATGATCTTTCCCTTTTATTTTTAAAAGTGCAAGATCTGTTTTAGGATCAGTACCGATGATCTTTGCTATATATTTCTTTTCATCAAATGTTGTTATGGTTACTTTGATTGCACCTTTAACAACATGATTATTGGTTACTATATAGCCATCATTAGAGATCAGGAACCCGGATCCGATACCTGATACTTTTTCACTTCTTCCGGGAGAGTTAAAAAATCTGTCAAAGAAATCGTCTCCGAAAGCTGAACGTCTCCTCTCTCTTATCGCCTCAGAAGTCACTTTGACAACGGCAGGCTTAACTTTCTTTACCAGCGGGGCAAAGTTAAGTCCTACTGATTTTACTACCTCTGCATATGCTTCAGTCTGCTTTATTTTGGGGGCTTCAGTAGAATTCTTCTGTATGAAGCCGAATGTTAATGCAAAAAATATTGCTCCGGCCAGGAAACTGGCACCAGCGACAAATCCGATCTTTTTCATTTTCTTCCTCCTAAAGTGTATATTAAAATTATGACGTTAATATTTCATTATTAGTTTCATAAATGTGAATTATATAGAATATTTCAGGATGATTCAAATCCTCTCCCCCCGGTTAAGAGGGGAGAGTTTTATTGAATTATTGTTTGACTAAAAATCGCTCTATAAAAAAGCACGAGCACTACCAAAAGCGATAGTTCCCACGATGAAAGAGATCAGGAATGCTATTACTATGTAAACTATTATAACAACAGCAAAATATGGGGTTGCTTTGTCGCCTTGTGGAGATTTTACATCTTTTATCCCGAGGTAAAGGAGATAGAGGGAGTAGAATCCGGCTATCATCGCAAGCATACCGAGTGCAGGTATAATATGGAAAATACCCGCGACCCAGGATGGGGTTGAAGAATATACAGCTATTTTTGTTGAATCAACTATATCTTTCTTAGCACCGAAATTCGGAGCTAGAAAGTCGATAACCATTGCAAGTATATAAACGCCCACCAGTGAGAAAATATACATCAGGATCGCCCATGTAAATGATCTCATGAAAGGTATTCTTATTGTTATTCCCATGAACGATCTTCCAACGATCATCCATCCAACCAACCCGGCAATTGCAGGGATTGCTGCAAGAATGATGGCGTAGTTGGTGAAGAGGCCCACTACTGTAGATTGCTCACCCTTGATCTTTTTCCATTCATCGACAGGCTTTGTGATTATCCCGATCACCCGTTGAATAATTAAATTAAAGTCCATTATTTTCCTCCATTTTTTAACTTGTTATAGCACCACAAAAATAAAAAAGCAATATGCTATGGTTCTCAGAAGTCAGGAAAAAATCAAATCCGAAATCCGAATATCGAAATCCGAAACAATATCAAATTTTCAAAATCTAAATGTTCGAAACAAAAATAATAAAGAATCTTTTGTTTTGAATTTTGAGCATTCCTATTTTGAATTTGTTTCGAGCTTCGGGTTTCGTGCTTCGAATTTTAATTTATTTCTTATTTATGGTTCCTGATTTTTTATCTAAAAGAATACCAGTGTTACGATAATAAAAGCCGGGACAAGGAATATCAGAGAGTACTTCACCATATATCCAAAGAAACTTGGCATTTGAATATCATTCTCTTCAGCGATCGATTTCACCATGAAATTCGGTGCATTACCGATATATGTCATCGCGCCCATGAAAACGGCTCCGGCAGAGATCGCTTTGAGATAAAGGGCTTTTTGTGACATTAATTTAACAACCGCAACAGATTCCGGTTGACCGGGAAAGAATTGTCCTAAGGCGGTGTTAAAGAATGTCAGATATGTAGGTGCGTTATCAAGGAAACTGGAAAGGCCTCCTGTGACCCAGAAATATTGCCACGGTTCTTTAACTGCAGCAACAATAAAACCGAGAGGCCCGGAAGAGCCGGACTTCAGCATTGCAAGGGCGGGAATAATTGTCATAAAAATTCCTGCGAACAGGATAGCGACTTCCTGGATCGGGAACCATGTGAAATTATTCTCTTTTCGTAACGCTTTTTTCGTGAATATAAGTGAAAGGACCCCCATCAAAACCAGGAAGAAATCCCTGGCCAGATTTTGATATGCAACATGAACCCCGAATATTGTTGTTTCTCCCAGTTTCACACTACCTGAGAACAGGACACCAATGATGATTCCAAGAAGGAATATAAAATTGAGTGTTCCGACTAGTCTGATAGGTTCTCTTTTTATATCTTTCTCAACTACATTTTCTGAAGAGACCTCTTCCTTTTTATAATAAAAGGTGTCAAGCAGAAAGAAAGCTCCAAGAAGGATCACAGATACAAATGCCATATGCGGAACCAGTTTTAATGTCCAGAAAAAGCTGACGCCATGAAGGAATCCGAGAAATAGAGGAGGGTCTCCGAGTGGTGTAAGAGATCCGCCGATGTTGGCAACAAGGAATATGAAAAAGACAACAATATGAACCTTGTTTTTCCTGTGTGCGTTTGCTCTTATGATAGGCCGTATCAACAGCATTGCAGATCCGGTTGTTCCGATCCATGAAGAGAGGAGCGTTCCGATCAGGAGTATGACAAGGTTTGAAAGAGGGGTACCTTTAATCGAGCCCTTCAGCAATATCCCTCCAGACACTGTGTACAAGGCCCAGAGAAGTATTATGAATGGGATGTAGTCTATCAGGTAAATATGGGATATCTCGTAGAATGCTGCAGATTTATAGAAGATCAGGAATGGAAGAGAGAATGCTATTGCCCAGAAAAAAGAAATTTTACCGAAATTGTGGTGCCAGAACTTCGGTGCAAGAAGAGGAAACAATGCAATGGATAAAAGAATACCTACGAAAGGGACGGCAGACCAGATGGGGAGTTCTTTTCCAATATCACCATGACCTGAATGGCCGTGGCTGTCGCCATGTTCCGTCTGAACGATCTCTCCATGTTCAGTGGTTGTGGTCTCTCCTTCATGATGTTCCTGCGGAATCAGAAAGAAACCACCTGCGATAAAAAGTATGAAAAATAGAATTGCTGCTTTTTTCAACATACCATTCTCCTTTTTATTAACAACTTAGAGGATAAAAAAGTATATTTAATAGGATTTTCCGGATTTTGTCAAGTGATTCCGGTCTCTCTATTGTGTCTTGTTGACTATTTTAATCATGGTTGATAGTATTTTTTTTTATGGAGGGAAAATTGAAAAGTGATATAGCAATTGCCAGGAGTGCTGATCTGAAAAATATTGAAGATATAAGGAAAGAGTTACAGATCAAGGAGAATGAGTTCTGGCCGTACGGCCGGTTTAAAGGAAAAGTATCCCTCCGGGCAATTAAAAGGCTGGAGAATAAGAAAGATGGAAAATTGATAGTGGTTACAGCTATTACTCCGACAAAATTCGGTGAAGGTAAGACCACAACTTCGGTTGGTTTGACAATGGGGATCAACAGGATAGGGAAGAGGTCGATAGTAACTCTTCGTGAACCATCGCTGGGCCCGGTGTTCGGAGTGAAAGGCGGAGCTGCCGGGGGCGGATATTCACAGGTCCTTCCTATGGTGGATATAAACCTTCACTTCACAGGCGACATTCATGCTATCACTACTGCTCATAATCTACTCTCGGCTGTACTGGACAATCACATTCACTATTCGAACAGCAAGAAGCTTGATACCAGAAAGATACTCTGGCAGAGGGCAATGGATATGAATGACAGAAGTCTGAGGAACATAGTTGTAGGACTTGGCGGAAAGGGGCAGGGGTATCCGCGTGAGAATGGCTTTATAATTTCCGCTGCAAGTGAGATCATGGCTATCCTTACTCTGGCAAGAGATATCGATGATCTTAAAGAAAGACTCGGAAATATACTGGTCGGATTTACCCGGGATGATGAACCGGTTTATGCAAAAGATTTTAAAGTATGCGGGGCAATGGCAACGGTTTTGAGGGAAGCGATCAAGCCCAATCTTGTCCAGACCATTGAGAATACTCCGGCCTTTGTTCATAGTGGCCCGTTTGCAAATATTTCTTTTGGAACCAATAGCGTCCTGTCGACAAAGCTTGCACTGAAACTCAGTGATTATGTAGTTACAGAGTGTGGATTCGGGTCAGATTTGGGATTTGAGAAATATGTTGATATGGTCACCCGTTTTGCAGGATATAAGATTCATGCAGTTGTCCTGGTCGCAACGGTCAGGGCTTTAAGGCATCAGGGTGGAGGAGACGGGATGAGTTCGCTCAAGAAGGGCCTGCCCAACCTTGGTAAACATATTGAGAATATAAAAAAGATGGGATTTGCTCCCATTGTTGCGATCAATGCTTTTCCTGATGATGAAGATGAGGAACTTACAGTAATTGAAAATTATGTAAAAGAAAACGGTACTGAAGTTGCTCGAAGCAATGTTTTTCTGGAAGGTGGGAAAGGGGCAATAGGACTTGCTGAAAAAGTCACCACTATGGCAGATTCATCTGACGGAAATTTCAAGAGGATCTATTCACTGGATGATCCGCCTGAAGTAAAGATCGAAAAGATCGCCAGGGATGTTTATGGTGCAGATGGAGTAATATTTTCCTGGGATGCGAAAAGGAAACTGAAACTGATAAAAAAACTGGGCCTGGAAAAATATCCGGTATGTATCGCAAAGACACCGCTATCATTTTCTGATAACAAGAAAAAACTCAATGTCCCGACAGGATGGAGACTTAACATTAATAATATAAATATTGCGACAGGAGCCGGATATCTGATACCTATTTCAGGTGATGTAATGCTCATGCCGGGCTTGCCCAGAGTTCCCTCTGCAGAAGGGATCGACATCGACAACAGTGGTCATGAAATCACCGGCCTTTCGTGATAGTAACTAAGTAATCTGAAGAGGATATTTGTGTTTACACAATTACACCTAATACAAACCTAAAGATAATTCTAAGTAAATCATTTTGCCCAAGATGGAATGTTTTGTATTTGATAACCAACCAGACTAAAACCTTCTGATTCGAGATCCTCGAATATCCACAACTGATCTTTGTAAAATGTAAGAGGAAGATATGATAGCTTAGCGAGGTGAAGGCTTTTGGGCATAGGAAAATCAATTACTCCTTTTAAAGTACCACTTTTATCATAAACATCTACTTTTACTACATTTTGTTCGTTAAAAGTTGATGTAAATAGCCAAATTTTTCCATTATCGACACGGATCTTTAAAATATCATCTAGAGTGTTTCTGGCATACTTTTTTTGAACTTTATAGGTGAAAGGATGAGTAAACTTTCTCCATTCTTTTCTGATATTTATTTTAGGATAATCCTTTTTTATCAAAATATTTATCTCTTTATGAAATAAATCAAGTTTATACAATTGATATAATCCAGTACTTGCTACATAATATAAATTATTATCTTCTGTTCCATATTGAATGAAACTCAAATTCATGACTGTTCTTTTTCCTAAATAATATTTCTTTGAAATCCAGGGGATTTGATACCCCAGAAACTTCCCCTCTTCATTAATGGTAAATAGTTTGACTTTAGTATCTAATATTATTGTCCCTCTTTGAGTATTTTCGTATTCTTCCTCAGTAAAATAATATTTATTCCCACTATAAGAAAAAAATTTTGATTTATAGATATTTTTCTTAAAATATACTTCATTCATAAGTGTACCCTTGTAATTATAAACAAGCATTTTCCCTGGTGAACTATTAAAGACAACAAAATGATCCTTTCCTGGCCATACTCCCAAGATATTAAGTAATTCTCCTGGACCTTCACCTCTTTTATAAATGTTTTTTACAAATTTCCCATCCTTGTTAAAAATCAACAATTGATCTTTATCTGTAATAAGAATTTTACCTATACTATTTATTTTAGGACTGGAAGGATATTTAAAATAATATTGTTCTGAATCATCTTTAACGATAGTAATTTTTTTCAGGTTAATATTTACATCTTTATTTAATATATCTCCATAATTAATAAAAGTTAAAAAAGTATGAATATCATCCGGATCAAATTCTTCATTGCCACCCCCATCTCTCACATGAATTACTTAATTTATAGTTAATCGCAAAACTATAAGCAAGTCTATTTCCATGAACTTTTGCTCATTTTCTGAATTTTATATCAATTTAATTACACAATATTAAAAAAAACAAGGCGAATAAGGGTTGAAATCACATCTTACATAACTGTTGTTATCCGAATCTTGGATCCTGTAGGCCCCATACAGGGGCGAATCAAGCTGATCTTTTATCCCCCCGGCTTCGCCTCCCCCCTTGGTAAGGGGGG
The DNA here is from genome assembly GCA_029938635.1 of Candidatus Aminicenantota bacterium. GTDB lineage: Bacteria > Acidobacteriota > Aminicenantia > UBA2199 > UBA2199 > UBA647. The sequence continues at coordinate 50,642 of JAOZUQ010000001.1, read as the reverse complement.
GTTGGGGGGATTATAAGTCCTGAATTCAAATTTAGCACTTTTTAATCAGGTAATTCATAAAATCAGCGAATCGGGGTTCAGACAGTCTTTCTGAAATACATTTTTCATTTAAAGGTGTTGTTTGTATTATATTGATCTAATATGTTCTTTTAATTCAAGGGACAAAGGTGTCTATCACACTCTCTATACGCACTGGTTATTTCATCCCCATTTATCGAAGTGATAAATATAGTTCCCTGAGATCTTCTCTTGTCATGTCCTCTGCTCTTATATCGGATGGGAGGGATTTTGTTTCAAGAAATTTCTTTATGGTATTTTTATCGTAACCCTTCCCCAGATTGTTTATGAGTGTTTTTCTTCTGTGGATGAATGCTGTTTTTAACATAGTGTAGAGTCTGGCTATCCCCCCGGCTTCGCCACCCCCCTTACTAAGGGAGGTAAAGAGCTTTCCCCCTTCTTCAAGGGGGATTAAAGGGGGATCAGTAGAAAAAAGTGCCTGTCCCCTTTGTGAAAATGAGAACACAACTGAAGTCACTTTGGGTGGAGGGGAGAATGATCCCGGTTTTACTTCGAAAAGTTTGCTGCTGTCAAATAGAAGTCCGAATATTACAGATTGAGCATTGTATATCTTTGAACCGGGAGTGGATGTGATCTTTAAAAAGAACTCTTTTTGTACAAGGAGTGTCCCACTGTTAATAAATTCACTTCCTCTCATGATCCAGTCAATTATCTCTTTTGATATATAGTATGGGATATTGCCGAGAATAGTTATCGATCTTCCTTCTGAAACTTCTGCAATGTTAAGTTTGAGAATATCTTTGTTTAAGAGTTCAACTCCCTTAAGGTTTTCGTTGGTGAGGAGGTTATTGTAAAGTGTTTCATCTTTTTCAACGGCTATGATCCTCCTCTCTCCGGCTTGTCCGGTGAGGATATTTGTCATTATCCCCCTCCCCGGCCCGATCTCAATGATAGTATCTTTTGAATCATTGATAGAATTGACAATTTTTTCTCCGATTTTTTTATCGTAGAGAAAATGTTGACCCAGTTTCTGTTTTGTCATTATCTCGGGATCAGCTCCAGTTGAAATTGTTTCGATAGAGACCTGTAAGAAACACGAAGTAATATCCTGCCCGCCCTCCTCTCAAGAAAAATATTATAGTTCATCCGTTTGAATTCGAAATCATAATTTAAAAAAGAGTGGAAGTCCCAATGCTTTATCAAATTATATCTCAAATTTAAAAATCCTGTTGTATAATCTCCCCTCTCAACATCATAGGATATCGAACTCTGCATATTCAATTTTCCTTCAGGTGTTTTTAATCTAAATACAGCAGACAGATCTCCTGTCGAAGTTCCGGTGATCAACCATTCCCTGGTTTCACGTCTGGTATGGAAATTGTAAAGTAGTTCAATTGATGTATTATCTGAAAACTTATGAACACTTCGGAGAATAACACCTGAGGTTGTGAAATTTTCCATAGGGTCGCTGTCAAAAAATTGTTCGATCTTTCCTGAAATATCAATAAATATATTATCTGAAATATCAAGATGTTTCCCGGAAATGGAGAGAGCTGAATTCGATCTGAAGGAATTTTCCTCTGAATCCTCCCTTATTACAGTATTGAAAAGAAGTGACGATGAAAAATTCAGGTTAAGCAGTCCTCCGTAAAAAGGGAGGGGTTTTGTGTTTATGGTAAATCCGGGGGAATAACGGGAATTGTCATTTATAAGGTCCCTGTTGAGTGAGTAATTCGCAGAAAAATTAAATACTCTGTTTGTATAATTCAGGGTGAGATGTGTGTCTGATATTTTGTTAAGTATGGAATCTGAAAGTTTAATTGCAGACAGGCTGGAAGCTGCGGAGAAGGACAAAAATTTTGCTATCCTGTTGGTATAAGTGATATTTCCTGAATATCCGAGTTTTTTTTCATGATTATATTTGAAATTTATTTGCCCGCCTTTTTTTAGGTCAAGCCCCAGCCCTCCTCTGATCCATAACTCTGAATTGCTGTTTACTCTATCCCTGTAGTTAAGCGTCAGTGAAGAATTGACTATTTTACCGGGTTTTAAATTCCATGTTAAAAGTGCCGTTCCTGAATTCCTGGTAATATACCCCCCTCTTAGAATTAAAGTTGAAGCTTTAGAAATTTTTAAAGAACTTTCTGTCCCAATATTGAATTGTGGTTTCGGAGAGTCGGATCTGACCTTGAACATGTCATAATTTAATTTTACATATTCACGGTTGGAAAATTTAATTTTTCCCGTGTCATTCTTATAATTAAATGAAACATCGGTAATAAGCCCTGATTTATTTGTATACCATAAATTATTGATATTGAAGAGATCATTTTTCCCCGATACACCTTTGTCCATTCTGAATTTATTAAATGATACGGATTGTGTTCCCTCAATGAATACAATAACCTTGTAACCTGTCAGCTCAAAATTATCTCTGATCTTGAATCTTTTGCCGACAAAATAGAGGAGTGAGTCCTCCAATAGTATTCGTCCTTTCCTGGGAAAATCTGAGGAGGGCTTCATACCTTTGAAGGAAGTTATCTGTATTTTCTCCCCATAATTGTATAAAGTGAGAGACATTTTATTCAGATCCGATCTTACCATATCTGCATACTGAACTTTTTTGTCTGAGCAGATCACTTTGCAAAATGATGTTAAAAGCAGTGACCTGTTCCTCATATTGATCTCGAGTGAGGTTCCCCGTAATTCACAATCACCTGCTTTTATTATAATGTTCCCTTTTCCAAATATATAATTATGGTCGTAACTGTAGAAAAGATAATCTCCTGATATGTCAATTAATATCGATGAGTTCAGATGTAGAAAAGTGGAGATCATGATTAGAGATATTGTTGTTAATGTTTTTTTTGTTATCAATCGAATCTCAATTTTAATATCTTTCCGCTCTTATCACCCATCCATATAACATTTCCGCTGGAAGCAAGTCCTAACGGAGTATCGGTCGGAGTCCGGAATGTGTTTGTCAGGAGTCCTTCGGTGTCCGTAACAAATATCTTTGTTTCGGAACCATCAAGTATCCAGAAGTTTATTCCGTCAAAACTAAACCCGTCAATGGAAAATGATGGAGATCTGAAAGAAGTTATTATGGAACCGGAATCTGGATCGATAGTAGTGATCGAATTCGTTAACTTATCTATAGTATAAAGGTATGGCTCCCTGAATTCGAGATAACTATAATCCCCCTCCGGCAGCCGGATCGTCCGGATCTCTTCTCCGTTAATTATACTTATATTAACTAATGAGCGGGTCTCATTTTCGATTATCCAGAGGTTGGTATTATCATAGGCGATCCCGGAGGCTGGTTGTGTGTATAATTCCCTGATCATACTTCCTGATGAATAATTAAGTGAAACAGGATGAGATCTCTCCTGTATGATCCAGAGTGAATCTCCCGAAAAGGTCAGGTCAAAGGGTATCCTTCCGTTCTCTATACTTATAATTGAAAGGATCTCATAGCCCCTCTCATCCTTCTCCGGATCGTTTGGATTATTGAATATCCTTCCACGGCAGGAAAAAAAGAGGCTAGAAACTATAATTAAGAGTGAAAAATATTTCATTATTAATCCCTTTTTTAAGAGATACCTCAATAGATTTTTTTTCCATTTTTTTTTTAAGGATATAGATGTCCAGCATATTTATAATCCAGACACCAATTCCTGCTGCAATGAAAAGGTTCCTGCTCCTGTCAAATCTTTCTGTCTCCTCCCTGAAAAACAGTGCATTACTTTCAGTTAATGAAGATCTGTATTTATTATAATTGATATTTCCCTGACGGTTGTTGAGAATTGCGCCCGTTATTGCTATCAGTTCGCTGGTAATAAAAATAACACCCTTTAGATTCTTTTTTTCATGGAGTTGCCCTAATCCCGGGAATATAAGAGATTTTTCAAGAGCCCTGCTGCCGGTGAGATTTGTTTTATCAGTTTTTGTTAATGTTTGGTCTTCTGCATTAATAAGAGACGAAATAAATATAATGATGAGAATTTTAAGGAGTTTTGACAATTTCACCCTCACAAAGGTTTTCATTCACGATTTTTGTAACCCTGACTTTGACAAGCCTCTTTTTAAGGCCTTTTATGGTAGAGACTCTTACAGAGATATAATTTTTTGTAGTTACGAGTGAATAGTTATCCTTCTCCTCGATCAGGATTCCTTCGAGTATTTTCCCTCTGAGTTTCTCTCTGTATCTGAGTTTTTTTTCTCTATTAAGCTCTCTGAATTCAAGCACTCTCTTCCTGACCGTTTTTCCGGGTACCGGTTCCATTGTTTCAGCTTTTGTCCCTCTTCTCGGGGAGAAAGGGAATGCATGAATATAGTTTAACTGACTGTTCTTAACAAATTCATAGGTGTCCATATACTCCTTCTCTCCTTCGCCCGGGAAACCGAGAATAAAATCTGCTCCATAGTTAGCATTGGGGAAAAATGAAGAAAAATCCCCAAGTAGTTTTCTGTAGTCCTTCACTTTGCTGGTTCTTTTCATGCTCCTGAGGATGGGGTCATTTCCACTTTGAAAGGAGAAGTGAAAACTGTGGGCTATTTTTGCTGTTCCACTAAGCTTTTTAATGAATTTGAAATCTATGAATCGGGGGTCAAGAGAACTCAGCCGTATGATATCAATATCTTTTATTTTTGAAAGGGCTTCTGTCAGTTCAAGTATATTGCGTCTCGGGAACAGGTCGTATCCATACGAAGAAAGGTTGATCCCTGTCAATATAACTTCTCTGTATCCCAGAGATGAATAATATTCAGCTTTTTCTACCAGCTCTTCCGGTGGAATGCTGACTGATTTCCCTCTCAATGAAGGGACGATACAGAATGAACAATTAAAATTACATCCATCCTGAACTTTCAGAAAAAATCTTGACCGGAATGAGGAGTGAAATATCACGTTGTTACTGAAAGGGAATTTTTCCCTGATTAACTCAATGATCCCCTTTTTCTCAATATTATTGAGGAAAAGATAGTTGCTATACCTTTTATCAAGGGAACCGTCGTTGTTGGAGATAGTACATCCTGTGACGACCCATGGGATGTTTGATTTTTTGTAAATCTTACTTAAAAATCTTAAAACATCCCTTTCGGCTTTTTCTGTTACACTGCATGTGTTAAGAATGCCGAATTCAGCTTCTTCGATATCATCGGTCAGCCGGTATCCGTGATTCTCCAGTTCGATGATCCATTCCTGGATCTCGGCCTGATTTGTACGGCATCCGAAAAAACTGACATAAAAGTTCATTCATCTTCTATTTTTTTTTGGAGTCTTATACTTTTTTCCAGCACTTGTTCACCCTGGTCTTTTCTGAATTCGACAAGTTTATCCCTGATCGATTTGTCTTCCAGAGCGAGTATTTCCATCGCAAAGAGAACTGAATTTATTCCACCTGAGTTCCCTATGCTGAAAGCGGCAACAGGGATACCACCTGGCATCTGAACTATTGAATAAAGTGAGTCGAGTCCGGATATCGATGAAGTGATAGGGACACCCAGAACCGGAAGAAGAGTGTGTGCTGCAATTACTCCCGGGAGATGAGCTGCTCCGCCGGCAGCAGCAATTATGACCTTAATCCCGGATTTTTCAAAATGTTTAACCAGTTTTGTAGTCCTGTCAGGTGTTCTGTGTGCTGAACTAACTTCGACAAGAAAAGGGATCTCAAATTTTTTAAGAAGTTTTATTCCACCTTCCACATAAGGATAATCTGAATCGCTCCCCATTATCATTCCAATTTTTGGGTTCATTATTTCACACCTCCGATATCTTTACGACAAAACATATTGTCAAACTTGATAAATTGTATTGAATCATAAATCTGCTCCATCGCATCTTTCATGGTCTTTCCTTTCGAACAAACGTTAAGGACACGCCCTCCGGAAGTAAAATGTTTATTGTTTTCGAACTTTGTTCCGGCGTGGAATATCTCGGATGCGGATGCTTTTGCCCTCTTTAGCCCGTCAATTTCTTTTCCGGTCTCATAATTGCCCGGATATCCATCGGAAGTGAGGACAACACAGCCAGAGACATTATCGTCCCATTTAGTTTCAACATCAAAAAGGCTCCCTTCGACAGATCCCTCAAAAATATCAATAATATCGCTTTGTAGTCTCAACATTAATGCTTGTGTTTCCGGGTCTCCGAATCTTGCATTGAACTCCAGTGTTATGGGTCCGGATGGAGTGATCATCAATCCGGCGTAAAGAACACCTCTGAACTCTTTCCCCTCGAACCTCATCCCCTCAATGGTGGGGTTTATTATTGTTTTCATTATTTCATTAAATAGTTTTTCTGAAATTATTGGAGATGGAGATATTGCTCCCATACCTCCGGTATTGGGGCCTTCATCATTTTCAAGTGCTTTTTTATAGTCCATCGATGTGGCCATGGGGAGGGCTCTCTTTCCATCAGATATTACTATGAAGGAGAGTTCCTCGCCTTTAAGGAAATCTTCAATTACTATTTGTTCTCCTGCTTTTCCGAACTTGCTTTCAAGCAGGATCGTCCTCACGCTTTCTTCTGCTTCCTTGATGTCTTTGCATATAAAGACCCCTTTCCCTCCGGCAAGGCCATCAGTTTTTATTACTACCGGAAACTCTACAGACTTAAGATGATTTACAGCTTCCATTGCTGAGTTGAATACTTTAAAGCCTGAAGTGGGTATGTTGTTCTTCTTCATGAATTCTTTTGCAAATACTTTTGAGGTTTCTATCTGGGCTGCTTTCTGGGTTGGCCCGAATATTTTCAGGTTTCTTCTGTTAAACTCATCTACAATTCCAAGGGATAGAGGAAGTTCAGGCCCGACCACTGTAAGATGGATCCCTTCCTTTTGTACAAAATCTGCGATCTCGATAATATTAGAAGCATCGATATCTACTATTTCGGCTAACTCTCCGATCCCGCTGTTTCCTGGCAGAGCATATATTTTTTCAACTCTTTTTGAGTGAGAAATCTTCCAGGTAAGAGCGTGTTCTCTCCCGCCGGAACCTATTACTAATATTTTCATTTTTCCCTCCGGTAGATCGTGGATCTAATTATACGATATCTGTGAAATTTGGTAAAGGATTCTTGTGAATAGTAATCTTGACAAGTACCGTCGATTTGAATATAGTTGCACCTGGAGGAAAAATGGACCTAAAGGAAGCAATATCTTTTAAATTACCCGATATTTTTCCAAGTGAAAATAAGTTCAGGGAGGGGATAAGAAGAGCTCCAAATCGCGGGCTGAATCTTAATCAAAATGAAATTGTAACTGCAATGAAAAACGCTTTGCGTTATATTCCGGATCACCTCCATGATGAAATCATTCCGGAGTTTCTGGAAGAATTGATCACCACCGGAAGAATATACGGATACAGATATCGGCCGGGAGAAGAATTATCAGGAAGACCTGTTGACTCATATAAGGGGAAAACCATTGAAGGGAAAGCTTTTCAGGTGATGATAGATAACAACCTGGATTTCAAGGTTGCCCTTTACCCTTACGAACTTGTTACCTATGGGGAGAGTGGTCAGGTTTTTCAGAACTGGATGCAGTATTGCCTGGTAAAAAAGTATCTTGAGGAAATGAGAGAAGACCAGACGCTTATTATTTATTCGGGACATCCTCTGGGGCTTTTCCCAACCTCCATAAATGCACCACGGGTCATTTCCACTAACGGAATGCTTGTCGGTGAATATGATAATCTTGAGGGTTTTGTAAAAGCTGCAGCTCTGGGTGTTTCTAATTATGGTCAGATGACTGCCGGCGGCTGGATGTATATCGGGCCGCAGGGCATTGTCCATGGGACTTACATAACTCTTCTGAATGCAGGAAGACTATATCTCGGGATTCCCGATGACAAAGACCTGAGTGGTGTTGTGTTTGTCAGTTCCGGTCTTGGCGGGATGAGTGGCGCTCAGCCGAAGGCTGTCGAGATTGCCGGTGGTATAGGTGTTATTGCCGAGGTAGATCGATCCAGAATAGAAACCAGACATGAGCAGGGATGGGTTTCGAAGGTTTCGGGAGATCCCGGTGAGATCGTTGGATGGATCAATGAATACAGAGAGTCCGGGAAACCTGTCTCTATTGCTTTTCACGGGAATATTGTTGATATGCTTGAATATTTTGCTGCCAATAAGATAAAAATAGAATTACTTTCAGATCAGACATCATGCCACGATGCATATGGCGGGGGTTACACACCGGCAGGTTATACTTTTGAGCAGGGGAGAAAATTGCTTACGGAAGATCCGGACAAGTTTCGAAAAGAAGTGGATAGATCATTGCTGAAGCATTTCAAAGTGATCACTGATCTGACAGAACAAGGGACTTATTTCTGGGATTACGGCAATTCATTTCTAAAGGCTGTTTTTGATGCCGGGCTTAAAGAAGTAGCTATTGACCCTTCTGATCCTTCTGCCGGATTTGTCTTTCCGAGTTATGTTGAACATATCATGGGCCCAATGTGTTTTGACTATGGATATGGACCGTTCAGGTGGGTATGTTTGTCCGGTGAAAAGGAAGATCTTAAAAAAACAGATGCTGCGGCAATGTCTCAGATCGATCCTGAAAGACGTGGCATGGACAGGGATAATTATCAATGGATCAGGGATGCTGAGAAAAATGCACTGGTGGTAGGAACTCAGGCGAGAATACTTTATGCAGATGCCGGAGGGCGTGTCGATATTGCCTTGAAATTCAATGAAATGGTCAGGAGTGGAGAGATCGGCCCGGTTATGATAGGGCGGGACCATCATGATGTTTCAGGAACAGACTCCCCATACAGAGAAACATCAAATATAAAGGATGGAAGCAATATCACTGCAGACATGGCTGTTCAGAATTTTGCCGGAGATGCTGTCAGAGGGATGTCAATGGTTGTCCTCTCAAACGGAGGAGGAGTCGGTATCGGAAAAGCTTTTAACGGCGGATTCGGACTTGTTCTTGACGGTAGTGAACTTAAAGACAAAATAATAAGATCTGCTATGGAATGGGATGTGATGAATGGAGTGGCAAGAAGAGCATGGGCAAGAAATGATAACGCTCTCGAAACTGCGGAAGAGTGGAATAAGAACAATCAGGGCAAAGGGCATTTGACAATACCTTTCCTTGCCGACGAAAAAAAGCTTGAAGCACTTGTGGCAGAAAGACTTAAATAAATTTAACCGGAATATTCCTTGTCGAATTGGAGGTAGTTATATATTTCGTCTTCTGACGGGGCTATTTTTTCCTTTATGGTTTTCAAGTATTCAGCGGGTGTAGGTAATTCCCCTTTTAGTGCAACTATTGCACCGAGCTCAGCAGAGCCCAGATACACCTGTGCTCCGTTACCCATTCTGTTGTCAAAATTCCTGGTTGATGTTGAGAATACTATTGCTTTGTCCGGAACCCGAAGCTGGTTACCCATACATATTGAGCAACCCGGCACTTCTATTCTGGACCCGGTCGTATTAAACATGGAGAAATATCCTTCACTTTTTAATTTATCCTGATCCATACGGGTGGGGGGAACGATATAGACCCTTACATTGGGATTTCTTTTTTCGCCCTCCCATATTTTACCGGCGGCTCTGAAATGGCCTATATTTGTCATACATGATCCCAGAAAAACATCCGCTATCTTAGTCCCGGACACCTCGGAAAGCAGTTTTACATCGTCCGGATCGTTAGGGCAGTTTACAATTGGTTCCGCTATTTCGGAGAGATCGATCTCGAGTACAGCTGAGTATTTGCTACCCTCATCTGCAGACATCAGTTCCGGTTTCTTAAGCCACTTCTCTATTTCATTGATCCTTGTTCTGATAGTTTCCGGGTCACTATAGCCATCCTCTATCATCCGGTTCAGAAGTGCAGCATTCGATCTAAGATATTCTTCGACCTTCTCTTCTGAAAGCTTGATAGTACCTGCCGCGGCACTCCTCTCAGCCGTTGCATCCATCAATTCAAAAGCCTGCTCAACTGTAATGTCTGTCAATCCTTCGATCTCAATGATCTTGCCGTTGAAAATATTTTTTTTGTTCTTTTTAGGGACTGTCAAAAGTCCTTTTTTGATTGCAAAATACGGGATCGAATTAACAACATCCCTTAGAGTTATCCCTTCATTCATTTTTCCTTTGAACTTTACTAACACAGATTCAGGCATGTCAAGCGGCATGAATCCGAGCGCTCCGGCAAATGCAACAAGGCCTGATCCTGCCGGGAATGATATGCCAAGGGGGAACCGGGTATGCGAATCGCCTCCGGTACCTGCGGTATCAGGCAACAGGAATCTGTTAAGCCAGGTGTGGATCACTCCATCGCCCGGTTTTAGAGATACTCCGCCCCTTTTCGTTGTAAATTCCGGAAGGGTTTTATGTGTGCGGATATCAGCCTGCCGCGGATATGCGGCGGTATGACAGAATGTTTGCAAATAAAGAGGTGTCTGAAATTTCAAACAGGCAAGTTCTGTTAATTCATCAGCTGTCATCGGTCCTGTCGTATCCTGAGACCCGACAGTAGTCATAAGCGGTTCACAGGAAGTTCCCGGAAGAATACCCTCCACTCCGCAGGCTTTACCTATTATCTTTTGTGCGAGTGTATATTTCTGCCCCTTTTCCGGTACCGGGTTAATAGCGGTTTTGAAAAACTCTGCATTGCCGAGACCGGATTCACTTCTTGTTTTTCCTGTCAGAGATTTACCTATTATCAGAGGTATCCTCCCTCCTGCCCGATATTCATCAGTAAGTGTGGAAGGTGATATTTTAAAATCAATCAGAATATTGCCTGACAAGTCATATATTTCCCCTTTTTTTGTGTTAATTACGACTTCATCTCCATTAGACAATTTTGAGACATCGACTATAATGGGAAGTGCTCCGGAATCCTGAAGAGTATTGAAAAATATTGGTGCTATCACTCCCCCGAGAACTATCCCGGCCCTCTTTTTATTCGGGATAAAAGGGATATTCTCTCCGATGTGCCAGAGGAGGCTGTTGGTTGCAGACTTTCTGGAGGATCCTGTTCCAACCACATCTCCGGCAAAAGCAACTATATGTCCCTCTCCTCTCCATTTTCTTATTGTCTCTATTCCGTCCGGAAACAGGCTCTGTCCCATTGATAATGCATGAAGCGGGATGTCAGGCCTGCTGAATGCATTTCCTGCAGGTGAGAGATCATCGGTATTTATCTCTCCGTCAATCTTATATATCTTTACTTTTATCTCTTCTGGCATTTCCGGTTTGTTCAGGAACCACTCCCCATCTGCCCATGACTCCAGAACTTTTTTTGCGAATTTGTTCGAAGACGAAAATTCTTTAATAGTGTTGAAATCATCATAGATCAATATAACTTCTTTGAGAGCCTTAAAAGCATCTTCTGCCAGGTCATCGACCTTAAGAGCATTGATCAAAGGGATAACGTTGTAACCGCCCAGCATCGTTCCCAGGATCCTGATCGCCTCTTTTTTGTTTATATTGCCTGCAGAAACCGATCCGTTCGTTATATTTCCAAGAAACTCCGCTTTAACTTTTGCAGATGGGTCGACTCCGGGTGAAACACGGTTAACAATAAGATCTTTCAGCCAGTTAATATCCTCTTCATTCCCGGAAATAAGCATGTTGCACACTGCTTCTGTCTGTTCAGGTGTGAGCGGGATAGGTGGTATAAGATTTTTCTCCCGTATTTCTTTATGCTTTTTGTAAAATTCGATAATTTCTTTATCTTTTTTCTTGTCTCTCATTTTTTACCTCGTAAATTTTTTTAGTTTTATACTGATCTAGTAAAGTTCTTTATCTGAAGAGGCTCTTACAGCTCTGTTGTGAGCCCAGCTTCTTATTTTTTTTATCTGTTCTTCCATGGTCAGCGAGAGCGGGACACTGCTTCCGAATATCACGAACAAGTCATCCTCGCTTAATGGTCTGTTCTCATTAAATGCTTCATACATACCTGATATTATCACCTGTTCAATCTCACTCCCTGACCAGCCTTTGGTAATCTGCGCTAATTGAGGGACATTGAAATTCCCGGTATCATTTCCCCTGCTCTTCAGGTGAATTGTAAAGATCTCCTCCCTCTCTTTTCTGGTTGGGAGGTCTATAAAAAATATCTGGTCAAACCTTCCTCTCCTTAATAGTTCTGCCGGAAGAAGATCGATCCTGTTTGCCGTAGCTGTAATGAATATCTCTGAAGTATGTTCCTGCATCCAGGTTAAAAAATATCCCAATATTCTGGAGCTTGCACTATCACCCTGCTTGTCACTGATCCCACTCTCTATCTCATCGATCCATAAGATTGCAGGAGCAACAGTGTCCATGGTTTTCAAGGCTCTTGAAAAAACCATTTCCGGTGATCCGGCCATTCCTGAATAAACAAGGTTCATGTCCAGCCTGAATAATGGGAGGTTCCATAATGAGGCTGTTATCTTTGCTGCGAGGCTCTTTCCGCAACCCGATACTCCCATTGCAAGAAATCCACGAGGCCTTTCAAGTCCATAGGTTTTAGCCTCTTTTGAGAATGCTTTTTCTCTTTTCATAAGCCAGTCTTTGAGATTATCAAGTCCCCCCATATCTCCAATAACAAATCTTTGAGAGTAATACTCGAGAACACCTTCTTTCAGGATTAGTTGCTTTTTCTCCTCGTGAATCTTTTCCAGCAACGATACATTTATTGTATTCGCGCCCTGAAAAGATTTCATAAAAGCTTTATATGCTTCATCAAATGTAAGTCCCTGAACTGCAATTACGAAATTTCTCCTCTCTTCATTTGAAAGCTCTATGGTTTTTCCCGATTTTTCCAGAGAATTTATGAACCTGTTGAAAAGACTCTCCAGTTCAGCATAGTCAGGAAGTTCGAATCTGAATATATCTATCTCTTTCTTCAGGTTTTCTGAAAAATACTCCTCAGGAGAGAGCAGGAATATGACTCTTTTTGAACCTTTGAGAGCAAGATAAGATTCTCTCAACTTTCTGATTGCATTCTGTGAATTCTTCAAAAAATGTGTCATGTCCCTGAACACATAAAATCTGGGTGAACTATCTTTTATAATATGATCCAGAGCCGCAACCGGATCTGTTGTCCCTTCGATCTTTTCTCCGTTTATGATCAATCCGTTATTCATATCCCATAGAGCAAGGGTTTCACTACCTGTTATCTGCTGGGAAAGTTTGGAAAGATGGCCCTCAACTCTTTTTTCTTCAAAGGAGATGATCTGAATGATCGGCTGGCCTGAAAGTATTGAACTTTTTATCTCTACTATGGAATTTTCCATCATTTACCTCTCAACAAACATGTATTATTTCTACTTCAGATAATATTATATATTCAGATCATTATCAAGTTCTATTTGTTCCGGTTCTTCTGGTTTGAGGTTATTGGTAAGAGGTGATTTTCACATATCTATAGAACCCTTTACCCCTTGCCTATTACCAAGTTCTCTATCGCTATAGTGCCTATCCCCTTTTAGTAATTGTATTTCAGGTTAGAGTTCACCCTGGAATTTGTTATCTTTTTTCCATCCGGCATCAGATTTGTATTGTGAAAAACAAACGATTATATCTGAGTCGGATTTATATTCGGTAACATACAGCATTGCATCTGCATCAGATTTATACTTTGTGTAGTACCATATTGCTTCATTTCCGGAAGCATCAGATTTATATTCTGAAATATAAACTACAATATGAGCATCGGATTTGTACTTTGTTATATATATATTCGCATCTGCGTCTGATTTATATTTTGTTAAGTATATCCGGCCGGCGCTGAGGTTTAAACCGAAGATCGTAAAACTAACGAGTGTTATAATAATTGTTCTTGAAATTCTTCTCATAAGAAAATTATAGATCAATTGGAAATAATTTCAAAAAAAATAAAGGTGATAAGTTTCCGGTTTTAATTTTTTTAAAGTTGTTACATACTTGAATTGAAATAAATACAGGAGAAAAAAATAATGGCCGAACTTCCTGATGTTGACACTATGTACAAAGCTATTGCAGAAAAGAACTCTGAGTTTGAAGGAATCTTTTTTGTTGCGGTAAAAACTACAGGTATTTTCTGTCGTCCCGGCTGCAGAGCAAAAACCCCCAAGAAGGAGAATGTTGAGTTCTTCAGGACCACAAAAGAATCACTCCTGCATGGATACAGGCCATGCAAAATATGTGACCCGATGGGGCAAGCGGGGGAATCTCCGGATTGGTTAAGGCCGGTGATGAAAAAGATAGAGGAAGAAACGAATGCAAGAATAAAAGACTGGGACCTCCGTCAGATGGGGGTCGATCCGAACAGAGTAAGAAGGTGGTTTAAAAAAAATCATGGTATGACCTTTCAGGCATACCTGAGGACAATGAGGATAAGTGAAGCGTTTGGCAGGATCAGGCATGGTGAAAAAGTTATAGATACAGCTTTTAGTTCCGGTTATGATTCATTGAGTGGTTTTACCGATACATTTAAAAAAACTACAGGATTTTCCCCGAAGAAAAGTTCAGAAAAAAACATCATTTTTATAACCAGGATTCTTTCTCCACTTGGGCCGATGCTTGCAGGTGCTGCAGAAAACGGGATATGTCTCCTGGAATTTGTCGACCGGAGAATGCTGGAAACACAATTAAAGAGGATAAAAAAATATTTTAAGGCAGATCTTGTTCCCGGTGAAAGTAAATTCTTTCCCGGACTTAACAAAGAATTAAAGGAATATTTCAATGGAGACCGGAGGGATTTTTCAACACCGTTATCAATAGCAGGAACTGAATTTCAAAAAAAAGTATGGGATGTGTTGATGGATATCCCTTATGGAGAGACCAGGTCATACATGGATCAGGCTGTTGCAATCGGGAACCCGAAATCCGTGAGAGCAGTTGCAGGGGCGAATGGATATAACGCGATCGGCATAATAATTCCATGCCATAGAGTGATAGGCTCGGATGGAAAACTTGTCGGGTATGGTGGTGGACTCTGGCGTAAAAAATATCTTCTGGAACTCGAATCGGGTCAGAATATAAAACAATAAGGGATTTGTTACTTTGGTTTTACATCTTCACAAAAATCAATAAAATCTTTCGGTGGATCGATCACCACCAAACCCAATGTGTTCTTGTCGTTATATGTGAGTTTTTGCTTTACCCACATAATGACTGCTGATACTTTTACATCTTTCTCATTTATTTTCAATGTGAGGTCAACTTTCCGTTCTTTAGGAAGGACAGCCAGTGAAACATTGGCTCCTCGTGGGGATATGTCGTTAAGGACACCCATCTTGTCGGCTACATTAATAAGCTGTCTGACCTTGTTCCTGTCCTCTCGACGTTTCTCCATTTGAATATATAATATTATTTTTTTATACGGAATTCAACTAATATTGTTTTCCCCGGCATGTCAAAAATGTAAAATTTGCTTTTTCCCATCTTACTATTTCTTTGAAAAGTTTGAATATATAGTTTCTTAAATCCGGGGATGAAGCTGATTGACTCTCATATGGAAATCACATAAAATCATTTAGAAAGGAGAGTACTGATTTGTCTGAAAAACTTATAAGAAAACCTGAACTTGTGTGCCCTGCCGGTAACTGGAGTGGAATGGTAACTGCAGTTGAGAGCGGAGCTGACAGTGTCTATTTCGGAGTCCGGGGGCTTAATATGAGGGCAAGTGCTTCGAACTTCGACATCCTTGAAATAAAAAAGGTAATGAAATACCTGCATGAAAGGGGGAAAAAAGGTTATCTTGCTCTTAATGTAATTGTAATGAACTCCGAACTGCCTAAAATGAAGCGGATTCTCAATGAGGCTGTAGCTGCAGGTGTTGATGCTGTGATCTTGTGGGATCTGGCAGTTTTGTCACTGGCAAAGGAATTAGGATTAAATATTCATATTTCAACTCAGGCAAGTATATCTAACTTTGAATCACTGAAACTATATTCAGGACTCGGTGTAAAAAGAGCTGTACTGGCCCGTGAACTCACCCTTGATGAGATCCGTGAAGTGATCGATATGTCTGAAAAAGACGGATCAGGGATCGAAGTGGAAACTTTTGTTCACGGAGCAATGTGCATCAGTATATCAGGGAGGTGTTTCCTCTCGTCATATTCATGGGGAAAATCTGCAAACAGAGGAGAGTGCCGGCAGTCATGCAGGAGGGAATTTGAAATAAAAGATTCTTCCGGTGAAGCGGAATACATAGTCGGGAAAGATTACCTGCTCAGCCCCAAAGATCTGAATACCATCTTATTTATTGATGAATTAATGGACGCAGGGATTCACTCATTCAAGATCGAGGGGAGGATGAGGTCACTTGAATATATCAATGTTGTGGTCTCATCTTACAGAAAAGCGATCGATCTATATTATGAGGGAAAGCTTGATGAAAAAACCAAGAATGATCTTTTTGATGATCTTTCCCGCGTATACAACAGGGGATTTTCAAACGGGTTTTATTATGGTGAGCCTGAGAATTGGACAAGCAGAGAACTTGAGCATAAAAATGAAAAATTGTATCTCGGAGAGATAACAAAATTTTACAAAAAAATAAATGTTGCAGAGATCCTGATCCGGAGTAATTCTCTGAAAAAAGGGGACAGGCTCTTTATTACAGGGAAAATAACACCTGCTGATTTTGTAACGGCAGATGAAATTCAACAGGAACATAAAGATATCGATGAAGCCGGTAAAGGTGAGATGGTCGGCTTGAAACTGCCGTTCCGGGCCAGGAGGGGTGATCAGGTCTATCTATGGGGAGAGAAAAGAAAAAAAGGGGAAGGAGAGAGAAATGGATCTGAAGATAAAGGGTAAGATCGGAGTGGTGACGGCAGCCGGCCAGGGGCTCGGGAGAGCTGTAGCTGAAAATCTGGCTGCAGAAGGATCTGATCTGCTTATCTGTTCAAGAAGTGAAGAAAAAATTGTCAGAACAGCAGAAGAGATTTCGGCCAAATACGGAACAAAAATCATTCCGGTTGCTTGTGATGTAACTGATAAATCAGAAATAGATAATATGAGAACGGTTATGGAAAAAGAGTTCGGAACTTGTCACATGCTTTTTGCTAATGCCGGAGGGCCACCACCGGGAACTATTGATGCTTTCAGTGATGATGACTTCAGAAATGCGCTCGAGTTGAACCTGCTGAGCTCCATAAATCTTGTTAATACTTTTATCCCTTTCATGAAAGAGCAAAAATGGGGGAGGATACTTGCAAACACATCGATATCTGTAAAACAACCGCTTGGCGGCCTTGCACTTTCCAATGTTTCAAGAGCAGGTGTTGTCTCTTTCATAAAAACTCTTTCTGATAATGTAGGGAAGTACAATATTACTGCAAATACAATTGCACCAGGATATATAAAAACAGAAAGGGTTGTTAATTTGCTGACGGACAGATCTGAGAAAGAGGGTAGAGATTATGATGAGATAAAAAAGGAGATCGAAAATATGATCCCTGTTGGAAAGATCGGATCCCCGGAAGAATTTGGAGCTTTCTCAGCATTTTTACTTTCTGAGATCGCATCGTATATAACTGGTGTGACCTATCTGATAGATGGCGGGATGTACCGGGGAACCATGTAGATAAATTCCATTGAAATATATAAGAAGGTGATAGATTGAAAATTAAAATTAGTAAAAAACAACCGAACAGCAAAATGTGTTTTGTATGCGGGCTTAAAAATTCATTCGGATTGCATTCCTCATTTTATGAGCTTGAGAACGGTGAACTGATGGCGGTATTCTCTCCCGGAGAAGAACATCAGGGATATCCGGGGAGACTTCATGGCGGGATAGCTGCCACGATCCTTGATGAGACAATGGGCAGGGCTGTAATGATGGATAAAACTGATGAATACTGGGGGGTTACAATTGAATTTTCTTCAAGATACAGGAAACCGATCCCGCTCAATTCAGAAGTCCGTGTTATAGCAAGGATAACAAAAAATTCAAGCAGGATTTTTGAGGGAACTGGTGAAATAGTTCTGGAGGATGGAACGATCGCTGTTGAGGGAAAGGGAAAATATATAAAACTTGCCCTTTCAAAGATAGCCGATTTTAATGCAGAAGAACAGGAGTGGAAAGTTATAGATTCTCCTGACGACCCTGATCATGTCAGTGTCGGAGAGAGAGAAAACTAACAACTTCCCCTCTACCTTTAGGAGAGGGGTCAGGGGTTATAAAGTCAAAAAATCTGTTGAAGTTAATACTCTCCTGTGATGGTTTTCCGGATAAGGCCGTAAAAATTATCATTTGGTGAAAGATAGAACCATCCTGACTGCATTGAGCAATTAGTGCAGAAAGCAAAGGTCCATTTATATCCGGGGAACCATGAAAAATCAGGGATAGGAACTCCTTTTGTTTCACACCCCTGTGCTTCTGAAAAACATCTGAGATCAAACTTATCTCCCGCCGGGTTTTTTAATAAATGGGAATGGCGGCCTGAAACCTCTATTTTGTGTGAAGAGGAAGTTATCAGGTGATTACACCTGGAACAAAGAAGTTCTTTATCTTCCTCATCTTTTTCCTGTTCCTTCGTCTGAATATCAAGTTTTGTTCCTGATTCCTTGTCTCCCTTTGAGCGGAATAAAATATTTTGACAGGTGAAAAGAGGAGAATTCAAAATAGTATTGAGAGGGATTTGGAGCTCAAAAACTTTTGACATCTTTAAGGGGAGAGAAGCTGATAATATAATTCAGATTGATATATGTACTGTCTCTATTGCTCTTAATTCCGGTTTTTTTACTGTCCAGGAGGTATATTTCTTTTGTTGTAGGAGTATCTTTACTGTCATGAACATCGACCTCGGATAATTCTATCGAATCTTTACCGATGTTTTCAAGAGTTCCTATGTAGATCCAGGATGAATTGGTGTCCACTACTATTTTTTTATTTAGAAATTGTTTAAGGGCTTCTCTCATAGTGATGTGATAACACCGGGAGATTTTTTTTTCAATATTGTTTTCCCATTATTTGTGAAACATCACCAGCTCCTTCCCTGATCACTTCGGGTGGATCTGTTGTAAAGTCAATAACAGTTGATGGGATATTGGGAATTATTCCTGCATTAAGGATCAGGTCGATGTCATTTTTGAAAGTTTCTGCAATTTCATCAGGATCGGTAAAATAGTCATCACTCCCTTTTGGTACACTGGTACTCAGGAGCGGCCTTCCCAGTTCCTCTACCAGGCTTCTTGCGACTTCACAATCGGGAACTCTCACTCCGATCGTTCTCCTTTTTTCCATGATAGACCTTGGCACATCACTGGATGCCGGCAAAATAAATGTGAATTTCCCGGGGAGGGATCTTTTCATGATCCGAAAAGCATTATTGGGGATATGTGCCCATTTGGAAACATCAGCCAGATCAGAGAAAATGAAACTCAGCAACTTCTGATGTGATACTTTCTTTATTTTAAAGATCCTTGAAACAGCATTTTTATTCAATACATCACAGGCAAGTCCGTATATTGTATCTGTCGGATATACGATCACACCGCCGTTTTTAATGATGTTTGCGGCATGGATAAATTGTTTCCTGTGGGGATTATCCATGTCAATGATCTGAATCTCAACTGCCATGGGAATATTATACCTGAAAGGGGCTGGAAATCAACTTTTCGGATCTGGCAGACCACCGGGAAACCGGGCATTCCAAGTTGAGTTTGCGGAATGGAAATTATTCATTTCCCTCAACTCAGGATGCCGGTAAACCCGGCAGCCTTTTATACTTCTTTGATACTGAATGTGGAAATTTTAATTACTTAATTTTCTTTTGATACGTTTACCAGTTTGCCTTCTACTCTGCATCCTTCGTCCATCTCCAGAATAACTTCCCTGTTCTCATCTTTATTTATAATATCTCCCTTTATTACTGAATTACCTGAGAGTCTGATCCTCAGAATTTTTCTCTTTTTTCCGAGTATTCTGTTAATAAAATTAGATTTGCTCTTTTTTATAACTACATCTTTATTAATCACTGAATTTTCTTTAAGTTTTATATGACCGTTATAAGTGATGATTCCGCCACTGACCTCTGTTCCATAGAGTGTTATTGATCCGTTAACTGTATCTATACCTTCTCCAATGGTTGTTCCGGTTTCACACTTAATGGAGCCGTTTACAGAATCTATCATTCCTCCTATCTTAACTCCTTTACCGGCCCGAATACTTCCGTTAACACTTTTGATCTTTGTTGCAGATGAATTGTCACCCAATCTTATAGAACCATTAACATTTCTGACATGATCTTTGATCTCACATTTTTCTCCGGTCCTAATACTTCCATTCACATTAGTAAGGGAACCGTTAACAATTACGTTATCCCCTACAGAGATACTTCCGTTTACAGAACTCAGCGATTCCCTGGTTTTTTCTCCGGAATCAATTGAGATAGATTTATTAACTGATGAAAAACCAATTGCAACCGATATGATTAAAACTGCTGAAAACAATAAAATTTTTTTAAGACTCATTCTATTCTCCTTAAATTTGTTTCACCTCTAACAACGTATTAATTGCTCAGATGTTCGGAATAATTTTAAAGATTTATTTTCTTGATTTACCTATAATCAGGATATGATGCTTCAAAATGTAAAAAAGCTGCTTGTTTTTTTGCTGCTGATACTTGTTATAGTGTTCTCAGAAAGATCAATTGATGTCCCCTTTCCCTGACAAGGCGATCATTATTATCCCGGCTAGAACAATTATCATTCCTGTTGTTTTTGTCAGAGAGGGGAAGTGTCCGAATACCAGGAGATCAAGGAGAAGAACCAGGACCGCATTGCTTCCGGAAATTGCGATAGCAGGGCCTGCAGGTCCTCTTTTCAGTGATATTTTCAGGGTTAGCATTCCAAGTCCGAGAATAAGGCCGGTCATTAATGATAGAGATATCAACAATGGATCATCAAGACCCTTCAAACCTCTTCTCGACAATACACTTACTGCCAGTGATGTAATCCCAAAACAGCCTGCGGAGATCCACAGCAAGACGGTTATTACCAGAGGGTCTCCCCCTTTGTGTCCTGCATATTTGAGAAGGTAATTTGTAATTCCGAAAAGGATAAGTGTCGATATTCCGAATGCAATTCCTCTGAAACTTGCTGAAGAACTGCTTCCGAGAGCGATCAGGGATATACCTGATAGTATAATAACCATTCCGAGTAATTGTTTCCGGCTAAGCTTCTCCCTGAGGAATATCCAGGCTGTGAAGGCAACGAACATTGCATTTGCCGATGCAATAGCAACAATGGGGCCCTTTGAGCCCGGGTCAGAGATAAAACCTGTTTTGAGAGTGAACATTCCCAGAGCAAGGGTAAGCCCGGCAAGACTGCCCGGTGGGGCAGTCTTCATTTTGAATGCTTCTTTCACTTTTTCGAAGGCTATTACCGGAGAGAATAGAACAATTACACCCAGTATCCCCATCCCTGTCCATAAGAGCATTATTGATGAGATCGAAGTATCACTATTGTTTCCCGAAGCTTCGCCTATATATCCCAGAATAAAATTGGTTAGCCCGAAGAGGATGAAGGTTGCTGTTGCAAACAATATCCATGATCTGTTATATCCCGGTCTCATATATGCTCCTGATTTAAGGGCAATAGTATCATATAAAACGAAATAGATTTGGAAAAATATTACATGTTGATATTTTTAACTTTCGCCAGGTCCTTTTCCTCTGAATTTTTCCTGTTCATGATGAATATTTTAGTTTCCTCATCCTCGTTTAAGTAGCGAACTATAATGTAATTCTCTGTAATTATAATTTTAGAAAAAAGTGATCTGATCTTTACCAAAAGTTCACCATTTTTATCAGTTAACAGATAATCGAAGTGATCTTTCTTCTCTGTTCGACATTGGAGTAAAATGTTTCCAGCGGGTGTCAGGGACATATTTAGAATAGAGGGCTTGTATTTGAAAATCGAATTTGTATATTTTTCAATTACAGAACCGAATTCTTTATACCATGATCTGTTTTTTCTACTGTATGCCTCTTTCCTGTTTTTTCTCCAATTTCCCAGATCTTTTTTTGTAACCGGTTGCGGCTGAGCAACCGGAATAGTGATGATTTTCAACAATTTACCCTGCTGATTGAATAATTTCAGATGATTTTCTGTGCCATCGGTAAAAAGTATATTCCCTCTTTTTGTTATTGCCCAGAGGAATAACGGATTGAACGGGATGCCGGTATCTCCCCCACTTCTGATAAATGATATTGTGTCCGGATTTTCTCTGGTCAGAATTGTTGTAGTTTCTTTACCTTTGCCGTTCATTATGATCAGTTCCGAAATATAGTGAGCATAATAGATGTCACCTTTTCTTATCTCTTTTCCCGATTTTTCTCTCTGGAGAAATATCATCTCTTCATTGTGTATAAAGGATCTTAATATTCCATAATTTCCGGTGAAATCATATTTCAGCGTTTTCTTAAGTTTACCTTTAAAATCGAGGAATGTGATCCATTTATGTCCCTGAAAATATTCTGTGAAATATATGCTCTTGTTGTCAGTGATAAATCCGAAATCTGCCGCATCTGATCTTTTGAATTGACCCGGCCCTTCACCTTTTCCTCCGATCTTTCTCAAAAATTTTCCTTCAGGTGAAAATACTTTTATAAATGCATCCTGACTGTCATAAATATAGATATTCTTATCAGGCCCTTCCAGAATTTTCCCAGGGTAGATAAGATCTTCCTCCGGATTGTTTTCCCCGGAAATAATAAAATCTCCATTTATCGCAACTAAAAGCGTAAGAATAAGTATTAAAGCAAATGTTAATATCTTCATATACTGATTATAGTGAATTTAAAAGAAAAGTGGAGCAAAAATTTCATTTATGTCACAATCGAGAGACATTAAACGTATATTATACAGGAAAGTTTATTGCTGATAAATTGTAGCTTTAACAATAATATGATTTTTTACACAAATTCCGGGAGGATTTTATGAAAGTTCGTATTTTATTCTTTATGATCGTTTTACTGTTTTTTTCCATTTCAATGTTCAATCAGGAGAAGGATATAAAAGAGGATGTCACTGTCACGAATATAGAAATACCTGTAAGGGTTTTCCTTAAAGGAGAAGTTGTTGATAATATGCAGATGGAAGACTTTACGCTCATTATTAACGGAAAAAAGCGGGATATTTCCGGATTTGTCATTACCAGGAAAAGGCTGGAGGAGCAGGATATTGAGTTCGCTGAGAGAAAAGATAAACACCCTCCACGCTATTTTATAATTGCAATGAGTATTACAAATTATTCTCCGGAAATAAAAAAAGGGGTGAATTATATTCTTGAAAAGGTTATCAGGGATAATGATTCTCTGCTTGTTTTTATTAATAACACTTCGAAACTGTTCAGTGATGTTCGGGACAGGGAGAATCTCCGGACTGAAATAAACAGGTCTATAGAATCGGAGAGTATAAAGGCTCATGCAAAAATGGTACTCTATTTTAAAAATATAGAACGTGAGTCAAACTTTACAAAATTTAAACTTATGATGCGCCAGGGAAGGTCAGGCGGGATAGGTGGAACCCGGGAAAAACCAATCTATTTTATAAATGATTTTCTGAAGAATTATATTACAATCTGGAAAGACTATAAGCGGAGATACCTCATGCCTGATGTGGAAAGTTATTATAAATTTTCTGAGCATCTTAAAAATATAAAAGTTGAAAAGTGGATCATAAGTTTTTTCCAGATCGAAATGTTCCCTGAAATTGTATTCAGTGGTGAGATGTCAAGAATAATAAGAGCTTTAGTCTCTAATTGGCAGGCAAGTGAAGATATTGAGGAAATTACTTTTGCAAGGATAATTTCCAGACAATTGTCAGAAGTTCAGAAAGCAATGAATGTTACAGATGGATTTCCTACCGAGCAGGTTACTAAAATATTTACAAAGGTTGGTGCAACTTTTCATTCGGTCTTTATTCCCTCAACATTGCCAACTTTCAGTAGAGACATGAGATATAAGCAAATATCATCCGACCTTGAGAATAACCTGAGAAGCCTGACGAAAAAAACAGGCGGGGAGCTGATCTCATCCAAAGATCTTGAAAAAGCGATGGATAAAATAGTGAAAAAACAGGATATTTTTTATGTGCTCGCTTATTCTCCTGCAGAGGGAGAAAAGCTGGAGAATGTAAAGATTAAGGTAAACAATAAGAAATACAAACTTTCATATGACGACAATACAAGGCTTGCTTTTTCCAATGCCAAAGCGTCTCCCGACAAGAAATTTAAGGCTCCGGATGTTGTGATCTCCGGGCTGAAATTCAAGAAGAAAAAACTCTCTTTTTCAATGGCCGGTTATGTAATGAAAAAGGGTGAAGGAGCCGGTGCTGTCAATGTGAGGATCAGGGTCAATGATGATGGAGGGAAATCATTGTTCGATAAGAGCAAAACCCTTAAAACGACAAAGGACAAAGCAAATCTCACATTGAATTTTCAGTGGATGAAACCGGGAAAATATGAGGTCCTGGTGGAAGTTAAGGATCTCTATACGGGAAAAATGGGCACAGATATAATTAAAGTAAAAGTTAAATAAATTATTTTTTTTTAGTGATTTTAGCGGGAGTCAATCAGTATATTTCCTGATCATCTCTTCGACTGCACTTTCACATACTTTGCAATATGGTTTTTTCCCAATAGTAAACATAATACAGTCCTGCATCGGGCGGTAAAGCCCTTCCGATGAATACCCGGCACCTTCAAAAGCGCCCACTAATCCGGTTTTTCCTGTTTTCCTGAAAAATTCCCGGTTCTCTCTCTCTTTTCTGAGCATAAGAAGTTCGATCTCCCTCTTTGCTTTCCTTATCTTTTTTTCAGAAGCACCGACCCGGGTTAGTTCTTCTATCTTCAGATTAAGTTTTTTCCTCATTTTTCCAAATTCTGTGTTCATTCTGTCAAACTCATTTTTATTCCAGTCGGTCGGTAGTTTTGTACCTTTTGACAGGTATTCAGACCATTTGAGTTCCCCGGGTTTCAATAAAGCTGTTATATTTGGTTCTACAGGTTCTGTCCCTCTCGGATAGAATTCGTTGTATGCAACAGATGACGAATAATACTCGTCTGCAAGGCCACTGAAAGAGTGGCCGAACTCGTGGAGTATAAGATAAGCAACTTGCTCATTATCTATAGTAAATGTGCAGAAACTGTTATAGATCCCTCCTCCTCCGTATCTTGAGGAATTGACCATTATCAGAACCGTATCACATGGAGCGGCGGATGTAATATCCCTTAGTTTTTTGTTTGATTCTGTCAGCAGATATCTGGGTGATCCCATCGAGTTGAATGTAGTGTCAACCGAAGTATTCTTAAATCTTCCGATCCTTGGCTCATCGGTCCCGTTCTCATCGGAAGGTTTGAATAATCCATATATATTGATCTTGTGCCTGAATGATGAATAGGGCTCCTGGCTGAAAAATATATCTCTTACTTTATTCAGGTCCTTCTTAACTTTCTCTTTCTCAGATTCAGTGTATCCTTCTGCAACAATTGCAATATCGAGGCATACTTCTGGCTTCCCATCGCCATGAACCTTGATTACCTCAATATTTTTTTCAGGTTTTTCTTTGATAATATCCACTGATCCCGGATCGATCACTTTGTTGAAAATGGTAAGGCTTTTTTCATTTGGTGATATCTTCTCAATTTTGAATAAGGATTTTGACAATGGATATGGTATCAATGCTGTCTCATGATAAGTCCGTTTTATCCCCTTCGAAGCATCATCAGTTGTTATATATTCTCCGAAATAGGAATCGAATCCTTTTGAGAATAACAGTTTTTTCCCATCTTCAGTGAAGAGCTTTATTCTGTATTTTCCGTATTTAAAGGGATCCGTCAACACTTTCCTGCTACCTGCCCACTCCCCCTCTTTATATATTCTGTCGAGGGATATCAATTCTTTACTTCCATCCCATATATGGTGGTAATCAATTCTCATTGTGTCATTTGTGAAATGATCTTCAAATTTAATTTTTTCAGGTGAAGCTGTTAAGACCGAGAACAGGATCAATATGACCCCCGTCAGTTTTAGTAATCTCATATAATTCTCCTGCAGATATCAGTTTGTTCTGTGATATCCGGTATTTTTAATAATAGTGAAAGCTCTGTATAATTGTTCAAGAAATACTATTTTAAACAAATCATGTGCAAATGTCATTTTTGAAAAGGATATAATTGTGTCAGATCTTTTAATCACATCTCCCGATATTCCGGGAGCATCTCCTATCACAAAAAGAAGATTTTTACTATTGTAATTAAGCTTGTCGGATATAAACTGCGCAAATTGTTCTGAACTGAATTCTATTCCTCTTCTGTCCAATGAGATCAGCAAATCATTCTTTTTTACCTTCTCAAGTATTTTCTCCCCGTTAATTTTCATTGAGCGTATTTCATCTCCTGATTTGAATGGTTTTACTATTGTTGAACTGAATGGGGAAAAATAGTTGATCTTCTTTTCATATTCTTTTTCCAGTTCTCTCATAGCTTTAAATTTCTGACTGCCTATACAAATCAACTCAATTTTTGCCATATTTTTCTATTCTGTCGTATAAAGATTTTCTTGAAATTCCGAGTATTGAAGCAACTTTAGATTTGTTTCCGTATCTCTTCAGCAGGTGGTTAATATATTTCATTTCGAGTTCTCTCAATGTCAGATCATTATGAAGAAATGAGGTTTCGGAAGAAAATGAAGTCTCTGTGAGCTTTTCCGTGTCTGAATCTTCTATCAGGTTTTTGACAACAGCAATATTATTAATAAAGTTTTCAACTTCTCTGATATTACCATCCCACCTGTGTGCCAAAAGTATTTTTTCACCTGCTTTTGTCAGCTTTAGCTCCACTCCTTTCTTTGAAGCAAAGAATCTGATCAGTGGAAGGATATCCTTTTTACGGTCTCTCAAAGGAGGAATATAGATCGAAAATGCTGAGATCCGGTAATAAAGATCCTTACGGAATCTTCCTGAACGGACTTTTTCTTCGATGTTTTCATCTGCCGAGAACAAAAACCGGGAATTTATTTCGAGTTCATCAGATGATCCGAGTGGAAAATATTTTTTCCTCTCAATTATACGAAGGAGTCTTGATTGCATATTGATAGTCAGCAAATCGATCTGATTCAGGAAAATAATTCCATCCGCAGCTGATTCCCATCTCCCTGCATATTCTTTGTCAGCACCGGTAAATGCACCTTTCCGGTATCCGAACCATTCGCTTTCAAGCAGGTTTTCCGGAACGTCTCCACAGTTCAGGTTAAGCATTTTTTCTTTTCCGCTGCTTTGATGAATATACTTAGCCCAGAAATCTTTTCCGGTTCCCGTTTCTCCATAGAGGAGGGCACCGGTTTCATATCCGGATACCTTTTCAGCTTTTTCCCTTACCTCTTCGGAGAGGGGATCTTTAAGGTTATTTAGTAAAGATGAAATCGTATCTTTTTGCATCCATCCATAGTTTTTCGAGCGAGAATTTTTTTCTGATCTCCGGGGAGAATACATGGATTATGAAATCCACATAATCCAGAAGGATCCATTCACCGTAACTACTCCCTTCAATTCCCAGCGGCCCTGATTTGAACTCCTTTTTCAGCAGCCTTTGAAGATCATCGGCAATTGCCTTGTTCTGTTTTTGAGAGTTACCGCTGCAGATGATCATGAAATCTGTAAGATCTGTTATTCCTTTCAATTTTAGAATTACAATGTCATCCCCTTTCTTGTCTGAAATAACAGATACAGCTTTTTTTACAATTGGTGGAATTTTCCACCTTTTCAGTTCAGAATTAAATTTATCCAGGCTGATTTTTTCCATAGAGATCGTTCTCCTCAATTATCTCTTTTACTTTTTTGTTTACCAATCCATCAATTTCCTTCCCTCTTCCGGCTAGATATCTTATATGAGTGGAAGAGAGGCTTAGATGGTTGGATTCATATGAATAATAATACACTGCAGGTATATTTATTTCATGTTCTCCATGAACTATAGGAGTGATCCCGTCCTTTTTTAGAAGGTCGGTGACCTCGGATTCCTGCTCCCGGGTCCTCATGACTACAATAAAGTTAATAAGATTAAAAAGCTTTTTATACTCTTTCCAGGTCCTTATTTTAAGGAATCCTTCACTTCCCGATAGAAAGTAGAATTTATTGTCAGGAAAGTTTTTTATTAATTGCCTTATTGTATCGATAGTCCAGGAGTATTCATCTCTTTTGATCTCAATATCATCAGGGACTAGTTCCGGATAAGGCTCAAGTCCGGCTTCCAGCATCTTCCAGCGAAGAGCAGCAGAAACGATCTGATCTCCATCTTTGTGCGGAGGTTTTGCAGATAAAATATATCTGATCGAATCGAGGTTGAAATAATCCAGCACACGAAGGCCAATGTCAATGTGCCCGTTGTGAACCGGATTAAAAGTTCCTCCAAGGATTCCTGTTCTTTTTTCAGTCCTCATTTAGAAGTTTAAAAAGTTTGTTTTTAAGGTGATTAAGATTGATCTCTTTGAGTGCTGATATTTCCACTAATTCAAGTCCCTCTTTCCTGCAATACTCCCTTAACTTAAGAAGTTCATTACTTTCCTCAACATTATCCAACAGGTCGATTTTATTTGCAACAACAAGGTGCCGCTTTCTCAACAAATCTTTTTTATACGAACGGAGTTCGTTCATTAGTATTTTAAGTTTTTCAACCGGATCTGCACCGGAAGCATCTCCCATATTTATCATAAATACCAGAACCCGGTTCCTCTCAATATGCCTGAGGAAATTGGTACCCATTCCTTCGCCTTTATGAGCGCCTTCAATTATTCCCGGGATGTCAGCTATAACAAGGCTTTCATATCCCTGATATACCACACCCAGATGGGGAGTTAATGTTGTAAATGGATAATCTGCGATCTTTGGTTTTGCTCCACTAAGTTTTGAAATAAGAGTTGATTTTCCTGCATTTGGAAATCCGACAAGTCCTGCAAAAGCGATAAGTTTTAATTCGAGTATAACTCTGATTGATTCTCCGGGTTTACCCTTTTTTGCTTTTGTGGGAGCCTGATTAATTGAAGATTTGAATCTTACATTACCGGCACCGCTTTTTCCACCTTTAGCAATCACAAATTCAATGTTTTCATCATTAAAATCAAAGATTATCTCTTCTTCGGGAAAGGTTTTTATGATTGTCCCTGCCGGAACCTCCATAATCCTGTTCGCCCCGTGCTTGCCGGATCTGTTGTTGCCGGAACCGTTACCGCCATTCCCGGCTTTTATATGATGATTGCTTTTGAAATCTATCAAAGAACTGACGTTTTTCCTGCTTATGAGGACAATATCTCCACCATCTCCACCATCTCCACCGTCGGGGCCGCCTTTGGGTATGAACTTTTCTCTTCTGAAACTTGTAGAACCATCCCCACCTTTCCCTGCGGAAAAAATTACATTTGTCCTGTCTATGAACATGTTCAGTTATAATTTGGAAAGATTTTCAGGCATGGCTTCTTCAGAGCAACTTTTAGCAGCAGATCTGAAGGTTGCCGGTTAATTTGGTATGACCTCTACAAACTTTCTTTTATTTTTGGTGACAAATTTAACAACACCGGTAGAAAGAGCGAACAATGTATCGTCCTTTCCGATGCCGACATTCAGTCCCGGCTTGAATTTTGATCCACGCTGTCTTATTATAATTGATCCTGCATTTATCTGTTCTCCGCCGTATTTTTTTACACCAAGCCTTTTGGAGTTACTGTCTCTGCCATTCTTTGCGCTACCACCAGATTTCTTATGTGCCATTGTTAATTCTCCTCAGCTTTTTCTACGGGCTTTGCTTTGGCTTTTGTCTCTGCTTTCACTTCGATCTTCTCAATCAGGATCTTATGCAGCCTTTGTCTGTGCCCTTGTGTTCTTCTATATTGTTTTTTTGATTTCTTTTTAAAAACTATGATCTTAGGTGCTTTGATCTCTTCTAAAATCTTTGCTTTAACTTTAGCGTTCTTCACATAGGGAGTTCCCAATAGAGTGGTTTTCCCTTTCAGCAAAAGAATATTCTCAAAAACAAAATTATCCTGTTTCTTTTCTTTCTCTTCTGTTAACAATTCAACTTCCAGTATATCTCCCTCTTCAACCTTATACTGTTTCCCGCCTGTTTCAAGAATAGCAAACATCACATTACTCCTAATTTTTTTATATACCTGGAATTTATATCATAAAGTTCATTTTTTTTCAAGTTAGGGTATGATTTTATTGTCTTTTTTCAGGGAAACAGGGTGAAAACAGAAGAAAAAACGGCTAAATAGTGCTATATTGTTGAGAAATTAGAATAACAGTGGAATATAGGCGGTATGCAACTTCAAAAAGGCTGACATTCCCTATATATCTGCAAAAACAGCTATCTTTATTGTTGTGCTTGAAAACCCGCATGGGCAAAGGGTTTCAGGGTTTCACTTTTCATACATTCCCTATATATCTGCAAAATAAAGAAATGAGAACTTGACTTTTCATTTTCACTATGCTAAACAGGTATCGTATGGAAAAAAACCATAAGTGGAGAATGGTATGTCTTTTTTCGGTTTCGGAACAAAAAGAATACTAGGCCTCGACATTGGTTCCTTTGCTTTGAAGATTGTTGAGTTGAAAGCAAAGAAAAAGGGGAAAGAAGTTGTACATGAGCTCGTTGCTCTTGGTTATGAGCCCGTGCCCTATCAATCAATAGTTGAGGGTAGTATAATGGATTCTGCTGCAGTAGCAGACTCAATCCAACATATTTTCTATGAAAGCAAGGTTAAGACCAACTCTGTGTCGTTCGGAGTTTCCGGAAGTTCAGTTATTGTCAAAAAGATAGAAGTTCAAAAACTGAGTCCTGCGGAAATGCACGAACATATCCTTTGGGAGGCCAGGCCCCATATTCCTTTTACTCCGGAAGAGGTCAATATTGACTACCAAATAATTGATCAGCCTGATGGACAGCCGAATATGGCAAGTGTAATACTGGCAGCAGTTAAAAAGGAAAAGCTGAACGACTATCTGAATGTATTTGACATTTCTCAGAAAAAAGTTGAAATGGTTGATCTTGAATCGTTTGCTGTGCTTAACAGTGTCCTGAAGAATTATGAAATGTACAAGGACAGAACAATTGCAATCATTAACATAGGAGCTTCTATCACCAATGTTGTGATATCCAAAAGAGGAAGTCCTGTTTTTGTCAGGGATATTGCACTTGGCGGAAACCAGTTCACAGACCTAATTCAAAAGGAATTGAACCTCAAGTATGAGAAGGCAGAGTCAGTTAAAAAGGGGAGGCAGGTTGATGGAGTTTCTCCTGCTGCGGTAAAACCGGTCGTAAACCTTATATTTGGCGAGCTTAAGAACGAAGTCAAAAAAACTTTCGAGTTTTACAGGTCTAATACCATGGAGGGGAGGATTGACAATATTCTCCTGAGTGGAGGAACTGCTAATCTTGACTCAATTCTTGACCTGTTCTCTCAGGAGTTCGACATCCCGTTTGAGATCGTCAATCCTTTTAATAATATTGAAATCAATGAGAAAAAATTTGATCTTAACTTTATCAGTGAAATGGCACCTGTATTCAACGTCGCCATGGGATTAGCCCTCAGGGCTATCGGAGATGAAAAATGATCAAAGTTAATTTATTAAGTCCGGAAAAAAAGGATCTTGCTCCAGGTATAGCGGCAACAGAATCTTTTGCTGATGAAGCAAGAGAACAACAGGTAAGCGTTCCTGCCATCATCGGAGCATTGGTTCTTACGGTATTTATTATAGGCGGGATGTATTTTCTCCAGGCAAATAAACTCAGTGATGTTAAAAAGTTCCTGGAAGTGAGGAAAGCAAGGCTTACAGAACTTGAAGATGTTCTTCAGACATTAAAGGTACTTGAAAATACTAAAAAGATTTTGAAGAACAAAGTAGACATTATTCAGAGTCTGAATGCGAGAAAGCAGGTTGCAGTTAAAATGATGGATCAGCTTTCCCGTGCACTTCCCGAGATGGTATGGCTTAGCAATATGAAATTTAATAATAATACTTTAAGCCTTAAAGGCAGTGCTCTCTCTAACAATCTTGTGGCTGATTTTATCAACAATTTGAAGAGCACAAATTATTTTAAGAATATCAATTTTAAAGATTCAGTAAGAAAAAAGAAGACTGGAGTTGATGTGTTTGATTTCAGGCTCGATTGCACTTTTTCTGATCCTTCCAAGAAAAAGGGGACGGTGTAAAATGGATTTGCAAAGTTTACCCTGGTATGGACAACTGGGAGTATATCTGATCATCGGAGCGATCCTTTTCGGGTTCTTCTATTATCTTCATTATTCACCAACCAGCGAAAAAATTGATACAATTAAAACAGAAATTGAAGGTGTTGAAAGAGAGATCAGGATTGCTGAGAGGCAGGAAGGGAAGCTGAAGCAATTAAAAGAGGAGATTGCCAACTATGAGGCAACTCTAGAAGAATTGAAGCTTATTCTCCCTGAAGAGAGTGAAGTAAGTCAGATAATCAAAAAAATTCAGTCAATTATCTCAAGTGCAAGATTAAAGATCGGGAAATTCGCAGAACAAAATAAGAGTACGAAAAAGGTTTACATTGAAGTTCCATATTCCATATCACTTGAAGGGACCTACCATAACCTCGGTGTTTTCTTTGATCAATTGTCTCGCCTGCAGAAAATTTTTACAGTTAATAATCTTACGATCAACCCGATAAA
The DNA here is from genome assembly GCA_029938635.1 of Candidatus Aminicenantota bacterium. Taxonomy (GTDB): domain Bacteria; phylum Acidobacteriota; class Aminicenantia; order UBA2199; family UBA2199; genus UBA647. The sequence continues at coordinate 17,996 of JAOZUQ010000001.1, read as the reverse complement.
AAAGAAAATCAGTGATTATTCCATCCAAGCAAGCTTCAATGCATCAACTTATATTTACCGGAAAGCGGGAGCGAAGTCTAAGGGAAAACCCAAAAGAAGGAGGAGGTAATAATGAAAAACATTTTATTCATTTTTCTTCTGGGCGCGTTGTTCCTGATTCCGCAACAGGATAAGAAAGTTGAAGAAAAAAAAGCAGAGAAGGCCGTAAAGCCTGCAGCAGGTTCTGAATTTCAATCTGCACCTTTGCAGGGCGAATTTGTTTATAATCCGATGGGAAGGAGGGACCCTTTCTGGGACCTCTTGAAAAGAAACAGTTCAAAATTGAAGAAAAAGAGAAAAGCCGGCCTTGCCGGTCTTGACATTGATCAGCTTGAACTGGAGGGGATAATCAAGAAAGAGAAAGAGTTTGTAGCTCTTTTGAAAGGACCGGATGGAAGGCCTTATCTAGTGAAAAAGGGAGATAGTGTCTATGATGGAGAGGTTCTGGAGATTGGAAGTCATATGGTTAAATTCAAGAAGATCCTGACAATAGCGTTGGGTGGGACTAAAGAAAGAACCATCATTAAGAGACTAAATCCCGAAGAGGAGGATGAGAGAAAAAATGAGAAATAAAAAATTAACTTCAATATTGGTATTTTTTGTACTGGTAGCTTTTTTTCTCAATGGAAAAACAGTTATAAAGGGTGTTGAGTATTTCAAAGGAGATGATTTTGTACAACTTCATTTTGCTACTGACTCTATAATACCTATCCCCGATCTTTTCTATCCGATAGAAGACAACTTTAAATTTATAGTTATGAGGATAGAGGATGTTACATTTGAGGGTAAAAACGAGAAATATTTCTTCAATTCTCCGATTATCAAAGAGATCGAGTTGAAATCTCGCGAGAAAAACCTTGATGTTGAAATAAAATTGAAAGATAAAGCAAGTTATCGTGTTTTCAGCAATAGGAATGGATTATATATTGAATTTCCAGTACCGAAAGTGGAATCGAAAATAGAAGCAGCCTCGATTCCGGTTAAAACGAAGGTTCGTTCTAAACCGAAAAAAAATCCAGGGACTGAACAATCTACAGAATTTTCAGGAAATGGGGTGTTGAGAAGTGTAAGTTTTGAAGAACGGAAAGGAAGTATGCTTCGTTTTGGAATAGCTCTGTCTAACAAGGTTAACTACAAAGTTATCCCTCTTGAAAAAACACCTGCCAGGTTAGCTATCGATCTTCATAATGTAAAATCAAAAAAGATCAACAAGAGGATTGGCCTTCTGAATGTGAAAGGGATTAGAGGATCTTACAATTCTCCTCAAATTTTCAGGATTGTATTCGATTTGAATTATCTGAAAGAATACAATGTTTTCTACAATGGTAACACTCTGGAAGTAGAGTTTAATAAAAATACTCTGGCCAAGAATATCCCGGTGAAGAATCCTGTGAAGTCTGCACCTTCTGATTCCGAAGTTATGAAAAAATCAGTTTCGAAGGGCGTGGTTATTCCTATAAACAGAATCAGAGATGAAGCGTTTATCGAAAGACTTAAAAAGAAAGGGAAAGTGGTAGAGAAGTCAATTGATGTTTCAGGTATTGCTAAAGACAAGGGTGCCGGGACAACAGTTAAATTAAATTCTAAACCGGAATTTTTCACAGAAGAAAAATCAGATGTAGAAAAGAGAGATTCTGAAAGTTTTATCAAGATCGAAAATGATAAAGGCCCGAGTCAGATCGCATATTTAAAAAATACTATTGAGGAAGGCAGAAGGGAATATACCGGAACGCCGATGGACTTTTCTTTTAAAAATGCTGATCTTTCAAATGTCCTGAAATTTATTGCACAGGTATCAAATCTAAACATAGTAATTGATCCGGGTGTTACCGGAAGAATCTCTTCGGAGTTAAAACAGGTTCCGTGGGATCAGGCTCTTGAACTTTTTCTTAAGATCAACAGCCTTGACATGATCCTTGAAGGAAATATACTCAGGATCGGCAATGTTAACAAACTTGCTAAGGAAGCTGAAAACAGGAGAAAACTTCAGGAAGCTCGCCAGATGGAAGGCAAGCTTGAAGTAATTACAAGAAAACTCAGTTATGCAAAGGCCTCTGAAGTAAAATCGATTTTAGCTAAGCAATTATCAAAAAGGGGGGAAGTTGTTGTAGATGACAGAACCAACATGTTGATAATTTCTGAAGTAAGAGAAAATGTAGGTGTTCTGGATAAATTAATTGATACTCTTGATGCTTCAAATCCTCAGGTGTCTATCGAAGCAAAAATTGTTGAAACATCAACATCATTTATAAGAAGTCTCGGCATACAATGGGGAACAAACTTTATGGCAGATTCATATCATGGTAATCAGACAAACTTATCATTCCCGAATTCAGTTGGGATCGGTGGTGATCAGGTTGTCAATCAATTGAATCCCGGTCTCCCGAGTAATCTTGCCGGTGGAGGTTATGCGGTTAATGTTCCTGCCTCCGGTGCGGCAAATTCAGGTATAGTTTTCTCTCTTTCAAATGCAGCAAATACTTTTCAGCTCACTACAGCATTGACAGCAATGGAAAGTCAGGGGAAGGGAAGGTTGATCTCTGCACCGAAGATAACCACTCAGGATAATATGAAAGCGAAGATCGTTCAGGGAGCAAGAATACCTATCCAGACAACTCAGAATAATACGGTTACAGTTAGATATGAAAATGCTGCGCTAGAACTTGAGGTCACACCTCATATTACTGCAAAGGGAACAATTGTTATGGAAGTTTCGATAAAGAATGACTATCCGGACTGGGGAAACACTGTCCTGGGGAATCCGCAGATCATTACACAGGAAGTTGTTAATACTGTGACATCAAACGATGGTGGTACTATAGTGATTGGCGGTATCTTCAAAGTGGATGATTCTAACAGCTCCGATAAAGTACCCTTCCTGAGCAAAATTCCGATCATCGGGACATTGTTTAAGAACTCAACTAAAAGAAGAGAGCAGAAAGAATTATTGATTTTCCTCACACCGAGGATAGTAAAATAGGAGAATATTATGAAAAGGAAGAATATACTCTTAATCTTAACCATTATGGTTTTTATGGTATTTCCATCCTGTAACAAACTTGAAAATGAAACAACTTCAGGTTCTGTTCTTTTGATAAATTCAATAACAGGAAATGATCTGGATGGTACTGATGGATCAACAACGATCTTTATAGACGTTGTACAGGTTAATGATGATGGGAGCATGACGATCTACAATGATAATGGAGTAGCAGAACTTTCAGCAGTACTTTTGGATCCATTCATAGCTGTTAACGATAGTACTTATTATCAGAATATTGTAGTTGACCAAATTGATATTGAATATACAAGAGCTGATGGATTGGATAACGAAGGTAAAGATGTGATTTACAGTTTTTCACAAAAGGTTACCTTTATGGTTCCGGTTGGGGAAACTATGCTTCTCCCTTTTGTCCTTGTTCAGCATGTTGCTAAACTTGAATCACCTCTTGTTGAGCTTGTCGGATTGGGTCAGGAAAAAGTTTTGAAACTTGAAGCGAAGATAACCATTCATAGTAAGGATGTTGGAGGCCACAGAGTAGCTCCTGCTGTAGGTGCTGTTTCTGTATGGATATCCAATTTCGGGGATACTGAATAAAATGGGGCTTTTTTCAGGAGGTAAAATGTTAAAAAGAAATGGACTGGTAATTTTACTGGCTTTTGGATTGGTTTTCCTGGCTTCCTGCACCAGAAGTAGTGTTGAGGATCCGGATATGACCGGAGGAGCAGGGTTCAGGATCCAGGTATCCGGGACTGCAAGCCCTTCAGTACTATATGTTCCGGAAGAACTTCCGTCAGTTTACTCGGATATTACTGCAAGAGTTCTTAAAAATGATGGTTCTCCCGCAGTTAATTACACTGTTGTTTTTCAGACGGATATGTATGGATTTTTTGAAAACTATAAGCTTAGTGATACCAGATCAACCGATGGTGGAGGAAATGCAAGGATAAGATTCTTTATTCCTCCCGGAACAAGAGCAATAGGAGATACAAGAATAGATCTTAAAGCAACAGTAGTAGATGATGGAAGAAATGATATTCCAATCCTCTCAGAGATATATGATAATATCCCGATAAGAATTATACCTTATGATGCCAAGGAAATGGTTGCTATTTCAGGAAATGTTTATGCTTGCTCCGGTGTATTCGGACTCCCCGGAGTCGTAGTAACATTTTCAAATGGGGGCGGTCTTACTGTAAGCCGGAATTCAGGAAGTTATGATATCTATGTACCATGGGGATGGTCAGGAGAGATCAAAGCAGCTCTTGAAGGTTTTTCATTTAATCCTGATTTGATTACGATTGGAACACCACTTTATAATGATGTTGTAGGACAGGACTTTTTTGGTACTGCTTCAGATTATGGCCTTGTTGCCAGCCCGACTTCTTTTGATGTTGGTATTGCCGGTGCAAGCGGACTTGAAGTGTGGATGGGGAGTGTAGATAATATCTGTCCGATCTCATATAGAGTAACTTCAGGAGGGGATTGGATCACCATTGTTGCCGGAGAAGAAACAGGCACAACTGTGAATACTTTTCACTTTAATGTATCAGCTAATGCTTCCGGATCACAAAGGTCGGCTGAAATATCTGTTTTATCTACAACTCCCGGAGTTATTTCGGAAGTGACGGTAACAGTAACGCAGGAAGGTTAGAAAAAAACATTTTAAATGAGTGCTGAAAGTATTAGTGAGAGAGAAGGCCTGGATAGGCTCGAAAGTTTATTCAAAGAAGAAAATTATAAAGAAGCATCAGCTTTTGCTTCTGATCTTCGTGAAAAATATCCTTCCTCTTTCCAGATCGGTTTCCTTAATTACAAAATACTTGTAAATTTGGAAAGATATTCTGACTCTGAAAATATTCTTGATGAGCTTCTGAAATTGTATCCTGAAAACATAAATCTACTTCTGGAAAAAGGAAATATCCTTATTGAAAGAGGGAAAACAGCTGAATCAAAGTTGTTCTTTGATAAAGTACTTTTTCTGGACCCTTTCAATTCCAAGGCTAAGGAAGGAGTGGACAGACTAAAAAGTGGAAAAACAGGTCCTCCCGACGGGTTCGAAAAATATGGTAAAGGTAAAGCGGTTCTTGATGATACAATGAAAGAAGCAGATCTTGAAAGATTCATGAACGGAGATGTTAATGCTGGTTCCGAATCAGAAGGAGTGAAAGAGGAGGAGCCGGAAGAAGAGCTTGATATAAGCATGTCAGAAAGCGGGATCGGTTTTACTACTAACCTGGAGAAACTTGTGTCAATGCCCCCTTCAGGCGAAGTGACAAGTTTACCGGATGAAGAGAAAGAACCTGTCTCTGATGAGATGATAAAAACCTCCGGGAAAGTTGAATCAGCTCTTGAAGAACTTGATAAATTTTCCAAGTCTGATATCAGTGATCTGGGGCTTGTAAAAGAATCTGAAGAATTAGAAAAAGAAACTGAAGTAGAAGAGTCGGACAATACAGGCGACGAGGCATTTGTTACTGAAAGTGCTGCATTATTATACTTAAAACAGGGACTTTATGGTGATGCGAGAAATGTGTACATCAAATTGTACAAAGATTCAAATGAAAATCTTTTTATGGAAAAGATCGAAAAAGTGGAAAGAGTTGAAAAAACGAAGTTAAAGATCATTGCCCTGGAGGGCTTTTTAGAAAAAATAAAAATCGGGAGTGTGAGAATTGTTTGAAAAAGTATTTGAAAAAATAAAGGAAAAAAATTCTTCCGTGAAGATTATCGGTATTTGGGGAAAAGACGGCCTCGAACTTGAAAAAAAATATTTTGTAGATGAATCCGACCCTGATATAGATATGACCGGAGCGCAGATTGCAGATATAATGACGAAGTTGTCAAATCTAAAATTTGTTTCGGAGAATTCACACTTCACTCTGGAAGGTGAATCCTCCACTCTCCTCATTTATGCAATATCACCTGACTACTTTCTGATAATTATGTGCGGAAAAGAATTAATTATGGGAAAACTTTTATTTTTCCTCAGCCTTTATAAAGATGAGTTTGTAGTGTCACTCTGACATTTACCTTTCCATAAATATAAACTTGCCATTTTTGCGGAATAGATTATAATACCAGTCCTTTTGGAGAAGCAATGTCTGAATTTAAAAAATTTAATGTAGTGCCTGTATTACCGGATGAATTATCACCTTTGATATTAATATCTGAAAATCTGTGGTATTGCTGGAATCATGATGCATTCAGTCTTTTCAGGGATATAGATGGAGAGTTATGGCATAGCTCCAACCATAATCCTGTCAGGGTTTTAAAGGAGGCTGATCAGGAGCGTCTGAATGAACTGGCAAATGATCCGGAATATCTTGCGCTTGTAACGAAAGTTGCTGAGGATTTAAACAAATATATTTCCGGTGGTGATGTTTCCGGGAAAAAAGATCATATGATCGCTTATTTTTCAGCTGAGTATGGACTGACTGAGGGGATACCCATTTATTCCGGCGGTCTTGGCATCCTTTCGGGAGATCATATTAAATCAGCCAGTGATCTTAATTTAAACCTGACTGGAATAGGCCTTTTGTATCAGGAAGGATATTTCCAGCAGAGGCTGGATAAGAATGGGTGGCAGCAGGATTTTTATCGTGTCAATGATTTTAGTTCAATGCCTATACATAAAGTTTCTAATAGTGATGGAACAGCTCTGACTGTCAAGGTCCTTCTTGCTGACAATCCTGTCTGGTTGAAAGTGTGGAGGATTGATGCAGGTAGAATAACTCTTTATATGCTTGATTCGAATATTGAAAAAAACTCTGAGCAGGACAAAAAGCTTACTGCCCATCTTTATGGAGGAGACAGTGAGCATCGTTTAAAACAGGAGATAATTCTCGGTATAGGTGGGATGAGGATATTTAAAGAGCTTGGAATAGAACCTGATGCAGTTCATATAAACGAAGGGCATTCTGCATTTGCTCTATTTGAAAGAGCTCTTCAGTTTACCGGGAAATATTCACTGGAATTAAAAGAAGCATTGGAATTGTCAAAAAAATCAACTGTTTTTACAACTCATACTCCTGTTCCGGCCGGAAATGATGAGTTCTCCCCCGAATTGATAAGAAAATACTTCACAGGCTATTCACAAAAACTCGGAATTTCAGTAGATGAGTTTATCGAGTTGGGTAAAGATCCTGGTAACAAACATAAATCGGATTTTTCAATGACAGTTGCAGCTATCAGGAACAGTTCTTATGTGAATGGGGTGTCGGAGCTTCATGGAGATGTAGCTGTCAAAATGTGGAATCATTTATGGAACGATATTCCGGTTGAGCATACACCGGTTCAATCCATCACAAATGGGATTCATATTCAAAGCTGGATATCAAGAGAAATGAAGGAATTGCTTGATAATTCACTTGGAGATCAATGGCCCTACAGAAAAGGGAATGGTGAAATTAGAGAATTAATTAATAATGTATCTTCGGAAAGCCTGTGGAACATAAAGAAGATAAGGAAGGATAAACTGATCAATTATGTTCGCATGAAGGTTAATGATCAATACAGGGAGAAGGGAATATTCAACAGGACCCGTAAGGATCTTGATAGCATCCTGGATCCGAAAGCTCTTACGATCGGGTTTGCAAGGAGATTTGCATCTTATAAGAGAGGAGATCTGATCTTCAGAGATACTGAGAGGCTTAAGAAGCTTTTATTTGATACAGAACGTCCCATTCAGATTATTATTGCCGGGAAAGCTCACCCACAGGACAACCCTGGGAAGGAGATAATAAAAAGGATCACAGGCTTCATAAATTCAGACAACATAGGCTCCAGAGTTGTATTTCTCGAAAATTATAATATAAATATAGGCAGATATCTTGTGCAGGGTGTTGACCTCTGGCTTAACAATCCTATAAGGTTATTTGAAGCATCCGGCACCTCCGGTATGAAGGCTGTGGTCAATGGCGGTTTGAATCTTTCTGTACTTGACGGTTGGTGGGATGAAGGATTCAACGGAGAAAATGGTTGGGCTGTCGGTGAGAGGATTCCAATAGAGGATCCTCATTTCAGGGATGAAGTTGAGAGTGACTCGATATATTCGGTCCTTGAAGAGGAGATAGTTCCTTTATTTTTTGACAGGGATGAAAAAGGTGTCCCGTCGGGATGGCTGGAAAGAGTAAAAAATTCAATTGCAACACTTTCTCCCCGGTTTAATACCTACAGGATGGTCAGTGATTATAATGAAAAATTTTATATTAATGCAGCCGGAAATTTCAAAAAACTGAAAGAAAATGATTTTACCCCGTTAAAGGAATTTATAAAGTGGAAAGCAAATATTGAAAAGTATTTCGGGGATATTAAAATATCAGATATAACTTATGATAAGAAGTTGAATTTCAGCGTTGGTGAAAAACTGAAGGTGGATGTTCTTACTGATCTTGGCGCTATTAAACCAGAGGATGTGAAAGTGGAAGTTTATTTTGGACGTATGAAAAGAGATGACCGCCTGGATAGTTCAGAGTTGGTTTTACTGAACCATGATGCTGAATATAGTGGTGAAGGGATACTTTTTTCCGGTAGTATTACATGCAGGACTACAGGAAATCAGGGGTTTAAGATAAGGATTACTCCGAGGCATGACCATCAGGTAAACAGCATGGAAATGAATCTTGTTAAATGGGGATAATTATCTCTTTTTAATAGCAGATATATAGAAAAGATCGTTATTCAATTTGTGATCCGGAAGAAGAAATATACCAAACTCCCCTTTTTTAAATTTGAAGCCGTATTGGTTTAAAATATTCCCCGGTTCTATTATCTCAAATTCATCCTCGTTAAAATGATGAATCACATTGTTTAATACATTTTCAGTTTCATCTTTAATAAATGAGCAAACTGAATAAATAATTATTGTCCCCTTTCCCGCCCATGACATTATAGATTTGAGTATCTCTATTTGTCTGGATGAATTTACTTTTATATTTTTTTTGTTGATCTTGTTCTTAAGATCCGGATTTTTTCTTAGTGTACCGGAGGATGTACAGGGAGCATCAATAAGTATAGTGTCAAAGATGTTTTGAAATGGAGGAGCGTTGATATCTCCGGCAGTCAGTTCTATATTGTCAGCTCCGGAATTATTTATAATGGGGATGAATAATTTTAACCTGTTCGGATTAATATCAGAAGCAATAATATCAGCATCAGGACATAGATGTGCCAGGGTGATGCTTTTTGTCCCAGGGGCTGCACAACAATCAAGTATCTTTTTGCCTTTGAAAGATGAAACTACAGCTGAAACTGCAAATGAACCTGAATTCTGAAAATAAAAACCATATCCCGGCAGGATCTCTCTTACCATCTGTCCTGCATTTTCTATTTCCAACGAGCCAATCTTTTCAACTATTTTTCCGGGAATGTTTTTTTTCTCAAGTATTTTTCCTGCTTTTATCAGATCCGGATCTCTTTTGTTGACCCTGACCTGAAATACCGGCTCTGAGTCTAGATATTCAAGAGTTTCCATAACATCAGGGGTTAGATGTTTCAGATTGCTTATTATCTCTTCTGAGACCGAATATTTTATACTCGGGTCTTTAATACTCTTTATAATATTGTCGATATTTTTATGTTCAGAACTGATTTTCCTTAATAACGCATTCAGAAATCCTCTTGAGCGCTTTGGAGCAAAATTAACAATTTCATTCACAATTGCATAATCAGGATATGATCGGGAAAAATAAGTGAGGTAAATCCCTATATATAGAAGCATCCGGGTCTGTTCATCTGTGTCTGACAGTTTTCTGTTACTGTAGTTTTTTGCTATATACTCGATCAAAGTTTCTTTTCTAGTGACACCGTAAACAACCCTGGTGACCTCATTTCTACTTAGTTCCGGATGATTATTCAGGTAGCGGGATATCATTAATTTAAGATTTGCATCTCTGTTTTCAAAGAAATGACTTAATATATGAGTGGAGGGTTTCAGGATGTTCAATCTAGTTTTTCCGTTATCCGGTTCCCCAATGAGTATGTATATGGGGTCATTTCCTTTTTGCCCTGAGGCAGGATGGAATAAATATTAACTATACTGCCTTTAGCACAACAAACTTTTAGACCCTCTTTTTTAAGGGAGATGACCGTTCCCGGACTTAACTTACTTTTTTCCCCGGAGATGTTCATGCTTTTTATTGTGATCTTTTTATCTCCTGAAGAAAATGATACTCCCGGCCATGGGTAGAATGCTCTGAATTTGTTATATATTTCTTCTGCAATAATATTCCACTCGATCCTCCCCTCTTCTTTGGAGACTGTTTTTGCAAGTGTTGCCTGGGAGGAATCCTGAGGTTTTTTTTTTATTTCTCCTTTAATAATAGATTTCAATGTATCTGTAAGGAAAGGGGCTCCATCATTCCCCATCCTTTCTGAAAGTGATTCCGATGTATCATCAGGAAAGATCTGGAATTCCTTTCTTGACCATATATCACCAGCATCCATTTCTGCTTCAATTTCAAAAATAGATATTCCTGTCTTTTTCAACCCCATCTCTATTGCTCTTTGATACGGAGCGGCTCCTCTTAGTTCAGGTAGAAGAGAAAAGTGGACATTCACCGTGTTGAATTCAGGAGCCCTGAATATTTTACCGGGAATAAACTTACCATATGAAATCACAGCTCCGATCACCGGATTGATCTCTTCTATTATCCCGGCTATTTCCCTGGTGAGTTTTTCCGGTTGAATAAATCGGATGTTATTTAAAAGAGCATATTGTTTAACTGCCGGTTCGATCAATTTTTTTTTCCGGCCACCATAGGCATCCGGTTGGGTAACAATCAGATCAATATTAAATTCTGATCTTAAAGATTCAAGAAACGGGATACATATCCCGGAGGTTCCGAAAAAAACTATTTTGTTTTTACCACTCCCCATTTTTTTTCAGTTTTTTTATCTCTTTTTTCAATAATTGTCTTTTCAGCGGAGAAACACGATCAGCAATAAGAATACCGTTCAAATGGTCGATCTCATGCTGAATAGCTCTTGCCATGAATCCGGAATACTCTTTTTCATAATCTTTCCCGTTAATATCAATTCCTTTAAGGAGTATTTTTATACTCCTGTTAATATCCAGTGAAATATTCGGGAAAGAGAGGCATCCTTCTGAATCTGTCTCTTTACCTTCCTCCTCTGCGATAAATGGATTCAGGAGAATTGTGAATTCGTTTTCTTCTTTTCCCATTGAAACATCTATAACCGAAAGCATCAGGGATTCCCCGATCTGAGGTGCTGCAAGGCCGATTGCGTTCGGAGTGCCGTACATAGTGGTTCTCATTTTTTCGATCAGGTCCACAATAAACTGATCAATGTTTTTTATGGTGCTCCCTTTCTGTTTAAGGACCTCTTCACCATATTTATATATTTCCATTAATTCCTGCATACTCATAAGATAATTATATTTTCTTTCCGCCATCATGTCAAAAGGGGGCACGGAAGCACCACTTGTGACTGAACTCAAGTAAAATATCATTCATTTGTTCGTTCACCACGACGCGTCTGACCGGGTGTTATTCAGCGGTATTAAAGAGGCCATCTCGCATACCTGAAAGATGTATGCTCAGACAGTGGCCTTTTTCCTTCGGAACATCACCGCTTCGGTAAAACCGGTTCCCAGCCTCTCTGTTTCGTTCCCTCACAAAAAAAATGATATTTTTTACTTGAACGGAGTTTCAGGCGTAGCCATCTATCTACTCTCGCGGGCCTGGAGGGGTGACTCGCTAATATCGTGAACCCCGAGGCCGGGCAGCGGAGACGGATGAACACATCCGGAGCGGGAGCGATGTAGATGATGGCGAAAGCCGAAACTTAAGGTGTCTTACACTCTATATAGGACTGGTGACTCCGTGTCCCCTTTTTGAAAACAGTATGCAAACTGGTATAATAAAATGTAAAGCCAAAAGGTGCAGAAATGGGAAAAATAGTAACTCTAAAAGAAGAAATATACAGAAAAATTGCTGCTGGTGAAGTTGTTGAGAGGCCGTTTTCGGTTGTAAAAGAACTGGTGGAAAATTCATTGGACGCAGGTGCAGAAACTATCAGAATAGAGCTTGAACATGGTGGCAAGTCCCTGGTAAGGGTAGTCGATGACGGGACGGGTTTTGATGCTGATGATGTTGAGATAGCATTCCGCAGGCATTCCACTTCTAAATTTCGTGAATTTTCTGATTTTGACACACTCGATACTCTGGGATTCAGGGGAGAAGCTCTACCTTCCATCCTCGAAGTTTCTGATATTGATATAGAGACTTCATCAGGGGACGGAGGTGAGGGGCTGAAATTCAATTTTAGAGGTGGATCGCTGAGGGACAAAGAAACAATAGCCTATCCGAAAGGAACATCAATAACCGTTAAAAATCTATTTTCGAATTTTCCGGTGAGAAAAAAATTCCTTAAGAGCGACAGAAGTGAAATGAACCAGATCACCGGATTTCTGGAGCAGGTTGTCCTTGTCAACTACAAAGTATCATTTGAACTGACTCATAATGGGAAAACTGTATTCAGTTATGATGGAGCCCAGTCTCTTAGAGAAAGAAGTTACCAGGTGTTCGGTAAGGAATTTACAGATGATCTGGCTGATATTGAATTTGAGTATTTCGGGTACAGGATGAAAGGTTTGGTGTCCAAATTAAACACGGGCGTTTCGAGCAAAAAAAAGCAGTATTTTTTCGTAAATGGAAGAAATGTAAGAGAAAAAACACTCTATGCCGCTTTTAA
>JAOZUQ010000001.1:0-5229 GCA_029938635.1 Candidatus Aminicenantota bacterium | reverse complement strand
TATCTTGAGAAGAGTAGAAACCCGGCAGGTATACTTCTTCTTGAGATCCCTCCAGGTGAAGTGGATGTCAACATACATCCTATGAAACTTGAGATCAAGTTTGAAGATTCATCCAGAGTATTTCAATTGATAAAAAAAGGGATCGAGAATGTTATGGGTGATAACCGGGGTTTTCAGGTTGAAGAGTCTGTTGGGGAAAGTGTGGCACCTTATACTCATAATAAATTCAGGGAATCAGACCCTGACACTTCAGATTTTTCACAGCAGGATCTATTTGATGCGGAGGTTTCGGTAGAAGATGATTTTGTTGTGATAGGACAATACAAAGACTCTTATATAATTATTGAAAAAGGGGGAGATCTGATGGTGGTTGATCAGCACAATGCTGATGAGAGGTCCAATTTTGACAGGCTGAAAAAAGAGTTTACTGAAAAAAGGACCGTAACTATATCGCCTCTGTTTCCATTGATTATCGAGTTGACTCCGGGAGAGGCTGAATTATTTGATGAAGGGAAAAAGGATATTCTCAGGAATGCGGGATTTGAAATGGAACATATGGGTGGTAATTCTTATGATATAAAAGGATATCCGGAGATCCTTAATGAAAGATCTGTCTCTGATACTGTCAGGGAAATTCTAGGGATTGAGAGTGATGATGTTAATTTTGAGGACAAAGCTTTAGCTGAAATAGCTTGTAAAAGTTCAATCAAAGTAAATTATAAACTTCATAATGATCAGATGAGAAAAGTTGTAAGGGCATTATTCCGTTCCTCCAATCCATATTTTTGTCCCCATAAGCGGCCGATAATCATAAATTTTTCTCTTGAAACCATAGAAAAAACTTTAAAAAGAAAATAAAGTTCGGAACTATTATTATTTTTGTTGACTTGCTTTCTTTTCTCTGCTAAATAGAAGTATTCAAAAAGAGAGGATATATGGCTTATACAATAGGTATCAGAAGGGAAGATAAGAATGAGTGGGAACGGAGAGTACCGCTTACGCCTCAGGCTGTAAAGGAACTTAAGGAAAAATTCGGGATCAGGGTCATTGTTCAACCTTCGAATCTCCGGATCTTCAAGGATGAAGAGTATATTCAGGCAGGTGCTGAGATAAATGAGGACCTGGGTGAAGCAGATACTATTTTTGCTGTAAAAGAGGTCCCTATCCCACTTCTTGAAGAAGGGAAAACTTATATTTTCTTTTCCCATACTATCAAAGGGCAGTCATACAATATGAAATTGCTCAGAACGATGATCGATAAGAAGATCAACCTGATCGACTATGAGAGGATCGTTGATGAAAATAACCGAAGGTTGATATTCTTCGGGAAATATGCCGGACTGGCAGGAATGGTTGAGACTCTTCACGGTATGGGATTGAAACTTAAAGAGCAGGGTTATGATACGCCATTGGAAAAAATAAAGCAGGCTTTTGCTTATGGCAGTGTTGAAGAGGCAAAAGATCATATTAGTGAGATCGGAAGAGAGATTGAGGAGGATGGCTTTCCGAGTGAGCTTGCCCCTTTTGTTTTTGGTTTTGCTGGATATGGAAATGTATCGCAGGGAGCTCAGGAGATATTTGATCTTCTCCCCTACAAAATAGTATCCGCAGAAATTCTTGATGAAAATTATGAAAATTTTTCTGCTGACAATTTTATTTTTTACAAAGTTATATTAAAGGAAGAGGATCTGGTAAAGAGAAAGGAGGGAGAATTTGACCTTCAGGAATATTATAACAATCCTGAACTTTATGTTTCCAGATTTACTGAATATGCGGAAAAATTGAAGGTCCTTGTTAATTGCATTTACTGGACAGAAAAATATCCCCGTCTGCTTACAAAGGATTATCTGAAGGAGAAGGCCGCAATCACTAAATATCCTAATCTGAGAATGATTGGTGATATCAGCTGTGATATTGGAGGATCGGTCGAGATAACACACAAAGTGACAATGCCGGATAATCCTTCGTTCACTTACTTCGGCCATAATGATAAATATGAAGATGGTGTCCACAGAGAAGGGGTGTCTGTAATGGCCGTTGATAATCTCCCCTGTGAATTCCCCAAAGAGTCTTCAGAAGCATTTTCCGTAGGATTGTCAGAGTTTGTTAAAGGGATTGCTGAAACAGACTTTAGTTCTGAATTCACTTCTCTGGCTCTCCCCGGCCCGATAAAAAATGCTCTTATACTTCACAAAGGGGAATTAACTGAAGATTACAAATATATGGAATCATTCATTTCGGAGAAATCATGAACAATATACTTATACTCGGCGCAGGTTTCGTAAGCAGGCCGGGAGTTAAATATCTCCTTGAAAGCAGCAATTTGAATATATCTGTTGCAGATATTTTCCCGGAAAGAGCGGAGGAATTAGTTGAGGGGTATAAGAATGGAAAGGCTCTGGCTCTCGACATTAATAATACGGAGAAGCTGAATTCAATGATAAAAGAGAATGATATTATTGTCAGTCTGCTTCCCTGGACACTCCATTTGAAGGTTGCAGATCTCTGCATAAAAAATAACAAACATATGGCTACTACCTCCTATGTAAGTGATGGGATGAAAGCTCTTGATCCGGTTGTCAGAGAAAAAGGGCTGCTGTTCATTAATGAGACAGGAGTCGATCCGGGAATCGATCATATGTCGGCAAAGAAAATAATTGATGAAGTTGAGCAAGAGGGTGGAAAGGTTCTTGAGTTTTATTCTTATACAGGAGGGCTTCCCGCACCGGACGATAATGACAATCCATTCGGATACAAGTTTTCCTGGAGTCCAAAGGGAGTTCTTCTTGCATCACGGAATTCTGCAAAGTTTCTTGAGAACGGAGAAGTAGTTAATATTCCAGGAGAGGAGCTTTTTCTCAATTTCAAAGAAGAGAGTGTTGAAGGACTTGGGAATTTTGAAGTATATCCAAACAGGGATTCCATAATATACAAAGAAATATATGGGCTTGATGATGCCGTGACCCTTATCCGGGGGACGTATAGATACCCGGGGTGGTGCAGAACATTAAAACTTATGATAGACATGGGACTCTTTTCTGATTCTCCGACAAAAGGTATCAGTCGAGTTCCTTATAGTGAAGCAATGTCAAAATTAGATGGAATTGCCGGTAAAGGCGATCTGAAGATGGAGATCTCCGGAAAGTATAATATTTCACTGGATTCGGAAGAATTAAAGAGGCTTGAGTGGCTTGGGTTGTTCGGGGAAGAATTAACTTCAGAGCATGATAATTTCCTTGATATATTGAGTGATCTTTTGAAAAAGAAACTTTTTTATAAAGATGGTGAAAAAGATATGATCTTAATGAAGCATACGTTCATTATTCTGAATAAAGACGGTTCAAAAGACATGATCACTTCAACTTTGATAGATTATGGCATTCCCGGAGGAGATTCGTCGATGTCACGAACAGTGAGTCTGCCTCTTGCGATCAGTGTTAAAATGATGGCAGAGGGGAAATTCAATCTTACCGGAGTGCAAATTCCTGTTGTCAGGGAGCTTTATCTGCCACTCCTTGCTGAGCTTGAGAATCTGGGGATAAAACTGGTGGAAAAAAGAATCTCTCTGTGATACCAAAAAACATCCTTGGGGCTAAGGGTGAACTCCAGGCCCGCAAATATCTGAAAAAAAGAGGATACCTTATCATTGAGAATAATTGCAGGATCGGGGGATCCGAGATAGATATTATTGCAACAAAAGGGGATTTCCTGATATTTATCGAAGTAAAATCGAGAAGCTCCACACATACAGGCCTCCCTGAAGAATTTGTTGATTCGAGAAAAACAGCAAAAATCATTTCCGGTGCCAAATTATATTCTGCCAGAAAGAAATATAGAGAAAAATTCGTAAGGTTTGATATAATATCTGTTGTTTTAATAGATGGGAAACTTGTTATTGATCATATTGAAAATGCTTTTGAGGAGTAAGGATGACCGAGATCAGAAAAGACCCGTTTTCAGGGTCTGTTGTTATATACTCTCCTGACAGAGAAAATCGCCCTGATTTTACCGGGATTAAGAGATCTATAGAGCTTAGCCCGGAAAATTGCCCTTTCTGTGAAGGGAATGAAGATATGACCCCACCTGAAATATCCAGGATTTCAGATAGCGGTTCAAGTTGGAAAATCCGGGTAATACCTAACAAATTCCCGGTGTTGAATGTGGAAGAGAAATACAACAGAACTGACGAAGGTGTTCTGGAAAAATTTACAGGAGCAGGAGCACATGAAATAATAATAGAAACACCTTCTCATTTTGAAGATATTACTCTTCGTGATCCGGATTACTTTAAAAATATTTTTATTACTTATCGGGACAGAATAAGAGATCTAAAAAAAGATTTCAGGTTACAATATATTCAGATCTTCAAAAATCACAAGGCTTCAGCGGGAGCCACCATATCACATCATCACTCACAATTGATAGCATTGCCATTTGTTCCTGAAGAGGTAGAAAGGAAATTGACTTTATTAAAAGCTTTTTATAAAAAGAATAACATATCATTGTTCAGTGAGATCATCTCTGTAGAATTAGCACATAAAAAAAGGATAGTATCTGAAAACAACGGATTCATCGCTGTGGCTCCCTGGTATTCCAGGACCCCCTTTCAGGTTTCTATTTATCAGAAGGAAGGATATTCCCGGTTTGAAGATGTTGAGGATGGAGATCTGAAAAACCTTTCTGAAATTTTCAGCAATGTAATGAAAAAACTAATTTCTGCTCTTGGAGATATTCCATTTAACTTTGTCCTCTATAATCTCCCCTTTACTGAAAAAGATGATGCCGGTTTTAACTGGTATATTGAAATTTTACCTGCAATTGGCGGAACAGGAGGCTTCGAAGCGGCCACAGGGACATACATTAATACTGTATTGCCCGAAAAAGCCGCTGAAATACTTAAAAAGTTTTAATACCAGGCATTCGCCGTCATGCTCAAATATCATTCATTTGTCCCTAGGCACAGGCTTTCGCAGTGATTACTTTTGCTACCACAAAAATGTGCTCATTTTTCGCTGGGCGAAAATCCTCCGTTCGATATTGACGAGACTCCGGATTTGGCCCCGCAAAAGCAATGCACGACTACGCCTGACACTCTAAATATTCAACATGAATGAGCAGTGAGTTAAATTGTGTAGCCATCTATCTGCACTCGCGGGCCTGGAGGGGTGACGCGTTAATATCGTGAACCCCGAGAACGATTTTGCCTAAGGCAAATCATCACGATCGAAT
>JAOZUQ010000063.1 GCA_029938635.1 Candidatus Aminicenantota bacterium | reverse complement strand
ACAGGGAGTATAAATACAGAACACTTTCAAAATCAAATATTACTGAAGAAACACAAGAAGTAGAACCGCTTCTTTCTACCGAATGGAACCAGTATGGACCCTATAATAATTATTGTCCGGAAATTGACGGAATAAAAGCACCCTCCGGCTGTGTTGCAACCAGTTTTGCACAGATTCTAAATTATTATGAATATCCGGCCAGGGGTAGGGGATCTTTGACCTATACCACTTCATCAGAAAAAATAACCTTGACTACAAACTTTGATAAAGAATACGAATGGTGGAATATGCGGGATAAAAACAACAATACCGATGAAGAAATTCATGCGGTTGCAACACTGATGTACGATGTAGGAGTTGCTCTGATGTCAGATTACAGTGTGAGGTGGAATACTGCAGCCAGTAGCTATGGTTATCCTTTTCTTGCATACCATTTCAAATATTCAAATGATTTTGTTTATATTTACAGTCTACCTGGATACACCTGGGGTGAGTGGTTTGATGTTGCAAAGAATCAGGTCGACAATGGCTGGCCCGTCGAATATTCTATCTTTGGAAAAGCTTTAGGCCATTCCGCCTTGATTGATGGATACAGGATCTCAAACGGGGTTAACACTGTTCACGTCAATTATGGATGGGGGGGGGCATTCAACGGGTATTATGTTATGAACAACCTTCGACTTTCTGATGAACTAAATTTTGATGATGATCAACAATCTTTGTTACTAAACTTCTACCCTTATCCGGAATACGAACGACCGGTTGGACTCCCCCCTGAAAGCATTACTGCGGAAGCGTTTCTAAATCAAAGTGTCTTTATGAAAGAGTATGTAGTGCAAATTTCATGGTCAGAATCGCCCTCACAGGACAAAAGAATAGACAAGTATATAATATATAAAAAAGAGAACGGAACGGTTACTGAGGTTGAACGTGTCAATCCCGAGGACAAAACCTATGAAATCCGGACAAAAGAACTGTCCGGGATCTCCTATTCGGTTGGGATTATTGATAAAAACGGGGTGATCTCAGATATGCCGGCATTTATAACACCGGTTTTAAAATAAATTAAACATAATTAAAAAATATAGAAAAAACTAAATGTTTAATGGAACCCAATATACCCAGGATCTTTTAAGTGCAGAGATTTAACACAACTCTGACAACTTCCCTTGCCCTGAAGTCTTTCTGAAACAGAAGCTTCCCATTCGTGGCCATTGTTGCATTTCCACCATACAGGTTTTGATGAATTCAAAGATTGACTTAGAAAAGTAAATCCTCCATTTTTTTCAGTATGAAATTCAGCAACAAGAGCAACGAGCAAATTATGATGTGTTTTTTGTTTGTTTTTCATAGTTATTCAAAGTTAAAAAAAAGCCTCCCGAATCACTTCAGGAGGCTTTTTATACTTAAGAGAGGTTTAGAAAAGATCTTTATAAAAAGATCCTTATTTATTCTATTATAGTTCCATCATCCATAACACATTTGATGTGAATCCAGAGGTTGGGCTGTGTTACATTATTTATTGTGTACTGATTTGGAAGTATAACTATATTTCCTTTTTCTGTTGTAAGCTCATAATGATCAACCCCAGGAGGATTTGTTCCAGGATCAAAATAAAATGTAATCGGATATCCATAGGGAACATCAAATTTACTTTTCCCTCCTCCATTCTGTACATCACCATAAGAAGTCGTAACTCTTCCTGTAAAACATCCTGTTACAGCAACTTCTAAACCGACAGGATTATCTTTTCTTTTTATCTGAAAATCTACCTCAGTATCCCTGTCAAGATTATCTATTATATACTTTTCTGTAGTTGCCTTTAGATTTCCATTTACATATAATCTTCTTAATTCTGATTCGGGCGCATGTGGTGTGCAGTTAAACACTTGCTTTGAACCTTTTCTTGCGGAGTATGTTCCCACTCCAGGATCAAGAGAGGCATCGCACGGATAACCACCAACCTTTGTAAGCTTTACTCTCACATCATAATATATCCAGTCAAATTCAACCTCTACATTCTGGTTCGATTTAATATTACTTATTGTGAGCCCGGTACTTCCCTCATTATTTGAAACTTGCCCGTTTATCCAATATCTTATTGTCTGCTTGTTTCCATCTTCCGGAGTGAATGTAAATACAACATCGCTACCATGCTCTACAATGGTTGAAACAGGATTGATTGTTCCATATTGATTGTTTCTAACACTTCCTGTAACCGTATAGGTTTTGAGTTTAAATGTAACATAAATATCGTGAGTTTCCTGTACGTTCTGAACTGTGTATTCACCATTTGTAGCGGTAACATTACTTCCGTTATCGGTAACACTATCAATCTCATATCCTTCATCGGGCGTAATAGAAAAAGTGACATCGCTACCGGCGGTTGCTTCAGTACTGCCAGGGTTCACATTTCCTCCAGAACCGTCTACAGAAGCCGTTAATGTATATGTTGATGGAGGAGTCTCTGTAAATTCAACAGATATCGTATGATCTTTATCACATTTTTTGAATTGGTATTCTGTTACAGCTCCGACCGAGTTTCCATCACAAAGAACCTTTAAAACATGCCATCCATCTGCAGGAATCATTGTATATTTCTGATCTTCATCAAATTTTACAATCGTCGAACCATCAGGATTAATTGCGCCGGTTCCACTTGTCACACTTGATATGATTGTAAATTCATCATCACCAGTTGCAATATCAAGAACTGTAATTGTTACAATATTACTCTTAGCAAAATTGTTGAATTGATCTCTCCCTTCAATATAACATTCGTAAGTTCCCGGCAGTGTATAAGTAAAAGCCGAATCTTTATTACTTGAAGTTGAAGAGTAAGTTGTATTAAAGAACCATGTCATTTCAACATCACCCTGAAACCCTTTATGACTGGCCTTAAAACTTACATCGAGAGGTGCATATCCGGTTAAGGGTGTTCCAGTAAGACTGATCTCGGGATTAACTTCAGATGCATTTTCTCCATCAAGTTCCTTTTCTGCAACAACTATCATTGGGTAGTCAGGCCTGAATATTATTCTATTCTTTTCTCTATTCTCAAAATTTCTCATACTATAAGTAACACCAACTCCAATTCTACTTGAATTTGTAATACCTTCCATATATGTATAATCACCGGTGGTTGCATAAGAATAATTTAAAGTTACAAATATTTTTTTAATCAACTCATATCCTGCTTTAAGATCGACCCCAAATGCCGATTCTTCAGCAATTAAAGCACGAAGATCAATAAATATTTTCTTTAGATAAACAGATAAATCGAGTCCGGCATGAAATAAAGATTTATTATAATATCCGAATCCAGGATTTCCTGGAATTTCAATTCCCGTGTACTGCCAGGCTCCAATTGGTAATGCAAAAAACCCAGCTACATGAACTTTGTCAGAAAGACGGTAACGGACCGATGGGCGGATTTGCAGATGCGTTGTAGAATTGAATTCTTCACCGAATTTATGCATCAACACATCACCGAATAAAAAAAATCCTAATTTGCCCGGTTCAAAACCTGCACCAATAGAAAGACCATATTCTTTGAGCATATTGTTAATAAGGGTTTTCCCTGCACCTTGAAAGAAAAGTCCGGATTCATTCTTTGCAGCAACAATTATTTCCCCTTCCATTGCAAATGAAGAATCAGCAAAACTTTGAGTTCCACCAGTAAGTGAGAATAATGTATCAAAATCAAATAAACTTTTTTTTTTTTTTATTTCAAGCTCATTAGATCTTATCTCCTTTCTTGCTCCATTTTTTTCATTGATCGATGATACATTCGAAATGGAATTTTCCTGCCCTTTAAAATCCATAACTTTTACTTTAGAATTATCGTCTTCATTTTCAGATTGGATATTCTTATTTTCTTTCATAATAGGAATCACTTTTCTTTCAGATTCTTCCTGAATATGCTTCTTACTAAAAACACTTTCCTTCAGAACTATTGTGTGAATCAATTCCTTGGGATCTTTCTCAACTCTCAATCTCAGTTTAATTTGATCATACTGGCCAGTTTCAACAACCACAATACAATCCGGGCTATCTATTTGTTCAGGTTGAGCCCACATAAGATTGAGGTCATGGTCAACCAACCAAAGTGATTTTGCCATTCCATCTATCATTACTTTCCCAATAGTGACTTTCTTAGGAAACTCAATAATGATTGAATAGTCCGTATGACAATTAATTGTCAGGACCTCAAGATCGTTTGGCGAGCCGATCATTTTAACCGAAGCACTAACACTGATAAAAATACAAAAAATTGAAATCGCTATAAAGATTGTTTTTTTCATCTCCCCTCCTGTGGGAATCTAATATAATAACATTTGTTTTATATATTTTCAACATTTTTAACAGTTTTAATTTAGAGCTCTACTGATTCGTTTTGAAAATGCGATATTTTAATTCAAGATTTTGTATGAGTCAACAGTATATTCGATTATTATTCATTTTTTATAGTTTAAATATAACAATATTTTTGAGATGATTAGTCCTAAAGAGGATTATCTCCTCATTTTGTTAAAGATAGTTTTTTTCAGTTTTGGGCTATATTTATATTATTGCTTATTTCAAAAGGGGACAGGCACCTTTGCTAATTGTTCCAGTCCTATATAGAGTGTGACAGGTACTTTATATTTGTTGTTGAATGGTGGAGTGGATTTGTTAGTTTTCTACTATTTTTTCGGTCCACGAGATGATAGAGGAAGGCAGAACTGCAACAAGAAAATCGAGGAACATGATAAGCGAAAGGCCGAGAGAGAAATGACCTCTATGAGTCAGGGTTAATATGTTATAGCGGACTGACAGGACAGTTCCGAATATCAGGAGTAGCGAAATAACTCCGAATATAGTATAGGATAGGCGAACGGAGTCAAGTACGACACCTTTTTCCCTCTCATCCATATTTTCAGATTTTGCCCGGTAAATTTTCCATATTCCAGGTTTTACGATCGACATGTAAAAAGAACCTATACCGGCAGCAGCAGAAATAAGGACACTCAGAACCAGAAAGGCACTCCATGATCCATACTCTCCAATAAGAAATAAAACGAAAAATGCTGTTGTGGAAAAATACATTAAAGCTACACCCCGTCTTCTATAAGTTAATGAAAATGTTTCACCCATTATTTCCTCCTTTTAGATCCATTATCTCCATGCTCATCGGCTTCATTTGTTCTGTAGAAAAAATAAAATCAACCGGTAGATCAAAAAAATCACAAATCCTGAAAGCCAGGTCTAAACTGGGACTATACTCTTCCCGTTCAAGATAACCGACTGTCTGGAAGTTGACGCCTATTTTTTCGGCCAGATCCCTCCGGGAAATCCCCCTCTCTTTTCTCAGGGCACTAATACGGTTATATATCTTTCTAGATTTCATATATATATTATAGTATATTTTGTTGTAAATACACAACATTTAATATAATTTTCCCAACAACACCATTCTCGGTTAAAAGGGGACAGGTACCTTTTCTCTCTTTCACTTGATATATTTTGCTGCACTGTTTATTATGAGTCTTAAATCAATACCGGAGAAAATCATGTCAGGAGCAAGTGCGGGAACATTTATTTCATTCGCTGTCTATCTGTTCTTTATGATGGCAATTGGGTGGCATTTTTATAACAGGACAAAAAACCTTTCCGATTATGTATTGGGAGGAAGAGGGCTTAATGCATGGGTAACATCATTAAGCGCTCAGGCATCGGACATGAGCGGTTGGCTCCTGTTGGGGTTGCCAGGTTATGCGTATCTTGCAGGCCTTGAAGCCGGCTGGATTGCATTGGGGCTCATGATAGGGACATATCTAAATTGGAAATTTATTGCGAAGAGGTTGAGGAAATACACAGAGATAGCAGGCAATTCAATCACACTTCCTGTATTTTTTGAAAATCGTTTCAGAGATAAAACGGGGATACTGAGAGTGCTGTCAGCTCTATTTATAATTATATTTTTTCTCCTTTACACATCGTCAGGTTTTGTCGCCGGAGCAAAATTATTTAATACTGTCTTCAACATCCCATATATTTTTGCTCTCTCAATAGGTGTTTTTGTCATAATCGGGTACACATTCCTCGGTGGTTTTATGGCAGTGAGCTGGACAGATTTTTTCCAGGGAATGCTCATGTTCTTTGCAATAATAATTATTCCTGTCCTTGGAGTTTTCGCTTTGGGGGGCTTTGATCAGACAATCACAAAAATAAACGGGATAAACCCCGAGCTTCTCAATATGCTTACTACTACCTCAGGAGAAAGCCTGAAATTTATTCCCGTCCTGTCCCTTGTCGCCTGGGGGTTCGGTTACTTCGGGCAGCCCCATATTCTTGCAAGGTTTATGGCTATCAGCTCTTCGGATAAGGTTAAAAAGGCCCGAAGAATTGCTATGGGATGGGTGGTAATAAGTCTGTCTGCAGCAGTTGTTGTGGGGATAGTCGGGAGAGTGCTTCTCACTGAGAGCCCATTGATTGGGAAAGCCGCATCAGAAACTGTTTTTATGGTGCTTGTAAATCAGCTGACTACCCCCCTCGTTGGCGGAATCCTCCTTGCTGCAATACTTGCGGCTGTTATGAGTACAGCCGATTCTCAATTACTTGTAACTTCTTCGGCAATAACAGAAGACCTGTACAAGGTTGTATTGAAAAGAAAACCGGGTGACAGAGAACTTGTATGGGTCAGCCGTATATCGGTTATTATAGTCGCAATAATTGCATTTTTTATTGCGTTGAATCCCGAAAGTAGTGTTCTTGAACTTGTCGCCTATGCATGGGCAGGTTTTGGTGCGACATTCGGGCCGGTTATTATCCTCTCACTTTTCTGGATCCGCATGACCTCAAAGGGGGCAATCGCCGGAATCTTTACAGGTGGTGTCACAGTTTTGATCTGGAAAAATCTTACCGGGGGTATATTCGACCTTTATGAGATCGTACCAGGATTCATTATTTCTGCAATCGCAATAGTGATCATAAGCCTGCTTGACAAAAAACCATCGGAAGAGATCACTGAAGAATTCAGAACTGTCAAGAGTTCCGGGATTTAGAGATATGTAACCTTTGTGATAAAATAGGGTATCCACTATATACCAACTTCGGAGGAAATATGGACAATACTATGTTGGAACTTAAAGACCTGGTAAAAGATTTTGACGGCAAAAGAGCTGTCGATAACATTTCAATTACATTAAAAAAAGGTGAGATCCTCGGACTCCTCGGGCCGAATGGCGCAGGGAAAACCACAACAATCAGAATGATGATGAATATAATTGCCCCTGACAGTGGTGAAATTAAGATCATGGGTGAAAAATTCAACGAGAAACTTAAGGACAAAATAGGATACCTCCCTGAAGAGCGGGGCCTTTACAGGAAGATGAAAGTTTCTGAAACCCTCCAGTTTTTCGGGAAGCTTAAAGGAATGCAGTCTGGCGAAATAAAAAAGAGGGGGGAAGAGCTGTTAAAAAAATTCGACCTCTTTGATTACTATGAAAAGAAGATCGAAGAATTATCCAAGGGTATGGCCCAGAAACTGCAGATAATCACGACAATAATTCACTCCCCTGATCTGTTGATCCTGGACGAACCATTTTCAGGACTTGATCCGATAAATATAGAACTTGTAAAAGATCTCATACTTGATATGAAGAGAAACGGAATAACAATAATATTCTCCACTCATCTTATGGATTATGCTGAAAAATTAGTAGATTCTATTGTCATGGTCAACAAAGGAAAAAAGGTTCTTGATGGTATTCTTAGCGATGTTAAATCAGAATATGGGAAGAAATTCATAAAGATCAATTATGAGGGAGACGGCAAATTTGTTTCCTCACTAAAATATATCAAAGGATTTAAAGATTACGGGAAGGAAATGGAGATAGAGTTGAATGATATTAAAGACAAGGAAAGACTTCTAAAAGATCTTATGTCAAAGATGTCTTTAAATAGTTTTTCACTTACAGAACCTTCGCTGAACAATATTTTTATAAGGAATGCATCAGACAATTCCAAAGGAACCGGAGAATAAAATGAAGATCGTAGCTATAATATTAAGAGAATATAAACAGATCGTAAAAAAGAAGTCATTTATAATCGCAACAATCCTGACACCGGCGTTAATGGCTGCATTTATTTTTATCCCGATGCTGCTAACCAAAGTGGGAAGGGAGGAAAAAGTAATAAAAATAGTTGACTACTCCGACATGATCAGGGGTGATCTTCTGAAGATCGGTGAAGACAGTAAATATCTGACAGAAAAGTTGAAGTTAAAATTCACTGCAGATACAGAATTAATTGCAGAACAGGATTCACTGATCAAAAATTATGAAAACGATTTAAAAGAGAAAAAGGCCGGCGAATTCAAGCTTACTGATTCCTATAAAAATGAGATCCTCGATAAAAAGATCGATGGGCTACTTATAATCCCCTCTGATATTGAAGATACAAGGCGGATATATTTTTGCGCTCAAAACATTTCAGATTTTGAGTTGAACAGGTTTATTAACGGCTCGGTTAAAAAAGTCCTCTCTACAAAAATACTTAATGAAAAAATAGAGGATCCAGGAATAGTTGAAATTGTTGAGAAAGCCACTGCGGATATAAAGCCTGATCTTTTCATTATTAAAGAAGAGGGAGCAACCAAATCATCTTCAGGAACTGCTTATATGATGTCAATTTTCATGTTGACAATCCTCTTTTCTGTCCTCATGGGTTATGGCCAATTGATAATGAGAGGAGTTATTGAAGAGAAAAACAACAGGATTGTAGAGGTTCTTATCTCATCTACCAATACACAAAGTTTGTTTTACGGGAAAATAATCGGGATAGGTCTTGCCGGGTTAACCCAGGTGGGGATATGGATGATTATGGGATGGTTATTAATGGGGAAATTCTCTCTGGGGATCGACAAATCAGTTTTGAATTTTCTCAGTCTTGAGCTCGGAATTTATTTTGTTATCTTCTTCATTATCGGATATTTTATGTACTCTATCCTTTTCTCGATTGTAGGAGCATCGGTCAACACAGATCAGGAAGCACAGCAATACGCAGCTCCAATTACTTATCTGCTTATAATTCCCTTCATGATAGGAATAATGGTAACCCAGAATCCGAATACTCCACTTGTTGTAGGGACATCTCTTTTTCCTCTATTCACACCGACCCTCATGTTCATGAGAATTAGTGTCGCAACTCCGGCATTCTCTCAGATACTTCTATCAATTTTCACAAGCCTGGGGTTCACTATTCTTCTTGCATGGTTCGGCGCAAAGATTTTCAGGGTCGGCATCCTGATGTACGGAAAAAAACCATCTATAAAAGAGATAATTAAATGGATCAGGTATAAATAATCCGATTAATTTGCCCCTTATAGAATTTTAATGTAATTATTTTTCCATTAATTTAAAAGGTACCTGTCCCCTTTTAGAATTTCAATGTAATTATTCCATATCTTTATCCATTATCCGTATTACTAAGTATAAACCTCCTTTAGGTTTAGTAAGGCTTTTTGTTTTCACTGCCGGTTTTTGAAATCGGGGTGGGGTTCGTGTGCCGGCCCGCACACTAATCCTCCAGATTCCCCGCTCCGATTTCTACCCGGTTACAAACCGTATGTTTCGGTAATGAAATTACGGACATCTTCTCTTCTTATGAAAGGCTCAAATGCATTATTGAACTGGTGATCATCATTTATGTAAATAATCTTGTCAAACTCTTTTTCTACTTCTTTCTTATCTATCACATCATCCTGATTTGCAAGCACCGGGAGGTAAATGGAATCTTCATCATTGTTTTCTCTTATCTTATTTTCCATTGAGGCTAGCATATCCACATCTTTCTGAGTAAAATAAAACTCATTTCCCGTCTTAAAATTTGTGAGTTTCATATCAACATATTTTTTCATATGTGTTGAAGGATTCAGGACAGGATTGATAAGGATCGCCCGGAGTTTATATATTGATGCCAGATAACGTGCATAAAAACCCCCCAGGGAAGTCCCGATCAGGCAGATGATCCCTTCTTCATTCATTTCACCCTTCTCCATAAACAAATTCAATTCCAGTTCAGCTTCAACTACTGAATCACTGAATGAAGGAGACATGATATTAAAACCCTTCCTGTATCTTCTTTTTAACGCCTCATATTTCCCGCCTCTGCCGGCAGACATAAACCCGTGGATATAGATAATATTTATCATCGAATCAGTTTATTTGAAAATTTATCCGGAACTTATTATTAAAAACCGAATCCTATTGATCCTCCATAGATAGTCGGTTTGAAAAGTTCATCGAAGGGAATTATCATATAAGCCCGAAGTTTGACACCGATGAGTTTCAACCCCCCATGAATTTTGAGTGAAAATTTGTTTGCCCAGAAATCGTCCCCGAGTTCAAAAAATTTCGTTAATCCTGCGCCCACAAAAAAATTAGCGAGCCTGAAATTTATGGTTAACGCCGGCTCCAGAAGAATAAAATCAAAGTCAAATTCATTCACTATAATATTTAACTCCGGACTGATCATAAGCATGCTTCCTGTTTTAAAATCCAGATTGATCCCGGCAGTCCAGAGCAGAGGGCTGAAACTGAATGAATCATCTGTAATCGCCCCTCCCTGAAAATATATATCGAGTGGACCTATAGCTGACACCCGGCCCGGTATTAACACTAAAATCAGGATAATTGTGAATAATCCTGGTAAATTTCTTCTTTTCATTTTAAGCTCCTGTCATAATTATATATGAAAAAAAGAAAATATCTCAAATAAATCTACTATTAAAACCTGTACAAATAACTTGCCTTAAAGAAAAAACTTCTTGTTTGTTGATAATATTTCCCCATTCTGCTGTTCGGTTCCCATTCATCATCAATACTATTCCAATACTGTTTCTGGTGGAGAGAACCGTAACCGACATGAATAACTGTTCCAGGGATCAGGGTGAACGAACCCAGCAGGTCAGTGAGGACCATTTTACTGTAATTATCATACTGAATAAGAGCCCTGAAGAAAAGATATTTATTGAACTGGAATGTCGTTCTCGAAAAAAATATATCCAGATCATAAATATTTGTTTTATCCGAACTCCTTGTAAAATGCTCCTTTGTATAACCCAGATCCTGGGACAGTTTTTCACTTGGTTGGATCCTTGCATTCAACGTAAGTCTCAGGCGTTTCCCGGTAAACGGATCTTCCTCATCGTAGTAAAGCCGATTTCCATACCTTAATCTTAAAGAACCATTAAGCCATTTTGTGAATTGTGATCCCCCATTCAGATAAACCTCGCTTTGCTTATAATCCTGCCCTGCCCAGTATTCACTGATCATTCTGTAGTCAATCCTTAAACTTGCCTGCCTGGAAAAGGAAAATCTTATCGATGGGAAGAAAAGATAATCACTTTTTTTTGTGATGTTATCTCTGATAACAAAACCGTAAACAAACGGATTAAATCTTTTGATCCATGAAAGTTTCTTGTTCTTTGGATAAAACTTCGGCCCGATATATCCTAAAAACTTTGATATTCCGGTTCTCTGATAATAACCGGTATCCAGTTTAAAATTTTTGTCATAATGCTCAATCATGAAAACCAGGTCAAGAGGCTTTTTCCCATATTGAAAAGTAGCTGTAAATGAACCACCATCCGACTCTGTCAGATCATCTCCATCTTTGGAGAAGGTATATATCCCGTTCATGGATATAGTGCTGTTCCCTTTAAGACGTAACCTGAGATCTGCTGCAACAGCCCGGTTGTACCCCTCTCCAAACTCCTTTCCACTATACAAAAAACCCGCATAGCTATCCCCTTTAAAGCCTAGTTTATACCTGCCAAGATAAAAGCCCGCATTTTTGCCGAGATCCGGATTTTCTCCATCTCCAAACTCTCTGCCGGGCCATTTATCATTTGCAAATAACAGGCCAAATGAACTCTTTCCTGAGGTCCCGGATACTTTCCCTCCCCAGGAAGGATCGACGATCATTCTGGTATGGACCGCTGTCCGCATATTTCCTTCGCCATTCAACCCGGCAAGATTGAACTGGTTCCCTACTCCCATGAAAAACGGCCTCTTTTCTGAATAAAAGAGGGGATAACGCTGATTTGCAATGACCTGGAATTGATCACTCTCAACCTGACTGAAATCAGGATTAACGGTCATCTCTAAATTTATTGAAGAAGTAATTCCATACTTTATGCCGAATCCGAACTGTGTCGAACTATCAGTTCCATTCCAGGACAATGGAGATTCCCTGTCCTGAATACTTCCATAAGTAATGGAAGGCAATACTTCAAGTCTGAGTTGTTTATTGAGTTTTTCAAATACCACTGGTGTTAAGGAGTTGAAATATCCTTTTTTCTGATCTATCTGAGGCCAGGATGAATTTTCTCCTGTCCTGCTTATGAACCTGTAAAATGCAAGGTTCATCTTGACATTTTCACCACTCCTGAAACTAAAACTTTTAAGTGGAAGACGGATCTCAACAATATATCCATCCTCGACAATCCTTCCTGCACTATCCCATACCCAGTCCGGTTCTATTGTTTCACCCCCGGATGTAGTATTAAGAGCATCAGCTTGAATACCATTTGCATTGCAGATAATTTCATATGTAGCTTGTCTGCTGCCCATGGCATCCAGATCTACCCCTATCCAGTCATCTCCGAAAAGGCCATCCCTTTTTGAGACGGAAGTTTTTATTTTATCCGGTTCTGTATCATAGCAATAAAATGCAACATAAACATTGTCTTCATCGTAAGAAAGCCAGACATCTGTTTTCTGAGATAATTTTTCTCCGTAGACCGGCCTGTTGGAAATGAAATATCCTGATATAATCGGAGGCTTTTGCCAAGCATTATCATCAAGGATAGCATTTATCTTCGGTGGTTTGTCTGTTTTCTCCGGATATAATGTAACTCCCTCTCCAACAAGTTTTTCCGCTGCCGGAATAAGAATTGAAATTGATAAAAATAATAGACAACAAACAATGCCTCTAAAGTATTTCATTCCTTCTCCTCGCCCGGATTCATATAATTAGACGAAAATAAACAAAAAAAGTTCACTATCGAAATATTGCTTTTCTTTTCTATTTGTAATTGATAAAATCGGACTCCGGAGGTTTTCTTAAATTAATCAATCTGAAAGATATCCGGGAAAAACAAAAGCGTTTTTTATAAAAACATAAATAGGGATTACTTTATTTATCGTTTATATATAGCCATATTGGTTTTATTCCGGAATATCTATTTTATATTTGGCAACCCTGAGTTCATCTTCGTCATTCTGGATCACAAGGTATAGGTCTTCTCCGTTTATTGTCGGTGAGTTGGGGATAGTTTCCCCTTCCTCAATTCTAATGAATTTTTTGTAGAGGTATTTACCGTCAGGAGAAAAAATATCTATCTGCCTGTAATTGCCTTTTGTCCACTGAG
>JAOZUQ010000106.1 GCA_029938635.1 Candidatus Aminicenantota bacterium | reverse complement strand
AGTTATTACTTTATTATTTCTCTTGTTTTATTGATAGTAATTGTGATTTTTTATTCCATCAAAATAATAAAACAAAATAGGCTAAAAAAATCTGGCAAAAAAAATACAGATCTAAATCCAATATTTCTTGATGAATATTCTAAAAAGATCTTTTTTCTTTTTGAAGTGGACAAAATTTTCAAAGATGAAGATTTGTCTATTCAAACCCTGTCAAATAAATTGTCAATCCAACCGTATATCTTATCTAAAATTATAAACAAAAAAATGAAAACTTCTTTCCCTTCACTTTTAAACCGCTATAGAATAGCTGAAGCAAAGCAAATGTTAGAAAGTTCAGAGTTCAATAATTCGAACATTCTGGATATTGCTTATCAGGTTGGATTCAAGACAAAAACTGCATTCAACAGAACTTTTAAAAAAGAAACTGGATTAACTCCTTCACAATTTAAGCAAAAGAACAAATAGAATACTTGTTTGATTAATTAGGATAGTGCTATTTTCTAAATCTACACTATTACAAATCACCTATATACCAATTGAATTCAGGCTAAGAGAAAACTTTTGGAAATAGAAGCGAAAAATATCCAAATTACTATATATTTTAAATCAAAATAATATAAAAGGAGATTTATATGGAAAACAAAATGAGCTTGGATTTTTTCAAAATAATTTTAATTGTAATACTTTTAATATTATTCATATTTAATTTGAGTGCTGCTCAATCAGCTAACAAAAACAATGATTACATTATATCAACTGAGCAATTAATTGAAAATCTTAGAAACAAGATCTACACAGGGGAAAAAATTGAAATGCTACGGCTTAACAAAGCTCCGATCAAAAATTTATTTGTAAATACAACCTTTGATATAGAACCAATATTTGCAAAGTATTCTAAGCTCAAATGGGAAGTAGATAATAAATGTAAGATTAATATTTCCATAAAATGTGACAATATCCCATGGGATGAAGCCCTGGCTTTAGTGATCAAAGAAAACAATTTAGAAATAATTAATAGTAATGATGTTTTAATTATTCAGACAGGGAATAGGAAGAAGATATCCGGAAAGACAGAAATAAAAACTGCTGAACAAATGGATAGTTTTGTTTTTTCTGAAATAAACAGGCCTGAATATATGAAAATATTTGATAATAATATTTATATCTCTGACAGCGGAATAATTAAAGTTTATTCACTTCTGAATTTTGTTCTTAAAAAGGAGATCGGAAGTTTCGGGCAGGGCCCCGGAGAATTCCAGGCATATCCATTCATAGAAAATATGGGGAAGATAAGTTTGCTGGTTTCCAAAGCAAACATTGTAATCGGTAGTAGAAATAAGGTTTCATACTTCAGTTTATCAGGAAAGTTAGTATCGGAAATTAAAACTACGGATACAATGGCTTATCACTTACTTCCATTTAACGATGGATATGTGGGGATAAAGGTAATTAAAAACCCAAAATTATTATATGAATTTAATTTATATAATGATAAAGGGAAATTTTCAAAAAATCTGTGTACTTACGAAAAGAAAGTTCATACTTCTGCCAGAGAAAAAAGCGGGTTAAGAATGCTCTTTCTAAGCAGATTATTAAAAGGTCCTGAATATCAGATATATAGAGATAAGCTCTACATATCAGGAGGCAAAGGTTTTAGTTTAGATGTATATGATAAAAAAGGTAAAAAAATTAATAAAATAAATTACAATTATGAAACAAAAAAAATCTCAAAAAAAGAAAAACAAAATATCATTAATGTTTATAAAAGTTCAGGAAGTGTTTCTTATTGGAATGTAGCCAAAAAGATAATAAAAATCCCGGATTATTACCCGGAATTCAGAACTTTTAAAATTAACAGGAACATTGTTTATTTCCAAACCTACAAAAGAAAAAAAGGTCACACCGAATTTATTCTATTCTCAAAAGAGGGAAAATATTTAAAAACTATATATTTGCCTCTAACATATAAAACATATGTAGAACCTTATCCATTCGAAATTTATAATGATTGTTTATACTCTTTTATAGAAAATGATGATGGTGATTGGAAGATAGACAAAGTAAAAATATATTAATCTCCATGTTTTTCAAATAATTAAAGTGGTGAAGGGTCAGGGGAAAGGTTTTTTACTTCCCCATCTATTTCATTGTAATAAAACAAAAAATTAATAAATCACTTTTTATTCAGGTTCAACTTTATTTTGTTAATTATTTCATTAATTCTTTTTGCATCACCTGATTCAATTAACTCATCAGGGATCTTATACGTTGAATATAATTCTCTAAGTGATTCATATGAATGGGTCAAATCATGATTTCATGCCTCCAGGTACATTTTGTTAGTCACAATTTGGACACATTTTAATCACATAGAATTTAAATTGTGTGAATAACACCTATATAAAAAGGTAATTGACAGTGGGATTGTGACTGCATTGTGTTTCGTAATTAAAAGCTCCGAGTTCCGGAGGAATCAATCGCCCGATAGCGACGCGACCAAAAGGAGCATCCACTTTATTTAGTTATCAATGTAATCCTTTTTCTGTTTTTCTCGTCAATGTATATATAGGAGAATCACATGAAGATATTGTTTTCTATATTTCTTATTCTAATTTCTACTGCAAACGCCTTACCCGCTGAAAACCTTGGTGTTTTGGACGGAGTTCTTAAACCATCGGTTATCGATATCCAAGGGGATCGGTTATTCGTTATGGATACTGATCAGGTACGTGTTTATTCGATGAAAGATCTTTCTTTGATCAAATCCTTCGGAAAAAGGGGTGAAGGCCCCGGAGAGTATAAGATCCATCCCGATATCCCCTTAAGCCTGAAAGCATTTGATGATTTCCTGATCGTAGAGTCAATCGATAAATTATCCTATTTTTCCCCGGACGGGAAATATCTGAAGGAAAAGAGAAAGCCGCCGATGTTGCTTAGAGTCTCTCAGATCGGTAAAAACTATATTGGCCGGAGACTGGTTCAGCCTCAGGATGGATCCCTCTCAAGCTCAGCAATAAAAATATATGATCAAAATTTTAAAGAGATCGGGGAACTTTATAAACAAAAGTACCTTCGTCAGGGCACCTATCCCAACTTCCTCTGGGTGATGGGAAGGGAGGTTTTGTTTTACCAGGTGGCAGACAATAAGATATTTGTGGAAAAGAGTAGCAAAGGTTTCCTCATCGATGTGTATGATTTTAAGGGAGATAAGTTGTATGAAATAAAAAAAGAGTACAAGAAGATCCCCATCACCTCCGGCGACAGGAAAGATATGATCAAGGACATGGAGTTGGAACCGGAGACTCAGGCAATATTAAAACAATATGGATTTAAGTGGAATGAATTCAGTAGAAACTTTAAGTATGAGTTCCCGTCACATCATCCTCCTATCAAATCCATGGAGATCGATAATAATAAGATATATGTATCCACCTTCAGGACAGAGGGTAAAAAATTCGAGACCATTGTGATGGATCTGAAAGGGAATGTGCTGAAAACAGTATTTATCAAACCACCAGCCAAAGAATGGCTCATGGCGCTGCTGCTGGGTATAAAGCTGGAAACCATTCACAATGACAAGATCTACTATATTCAGGAAAATGAAGATGAGGAAGAGTGGGAACTTTTCGTCAAGGAGATCAAATAATTGGCCTGCTCCCCTAATTCTGGCCGAAAATTAGTGTAAGTATTTTGACAGGGCAATTATAGTATAAAATCCAAAAAAAGTTAAAAAGGATCGTATTTCACAGTCACAATATGGACACATTTTAGGCACGTCAAATTCTAAACGTGTGAATAATACCTATATTAAAGGGTATTTCAG
>JAOZUQ010000105.1 GCA_029938635.1 Candidatus Aminicenantota bacterium | reverse complement strand
GACATATTCAAAAGAGAGATAATTGTCCTTAATAAGGAAAACAGAACCGGCCTCGGCATTTACAATTTTTCTTGCCTCAAAAAGAACCTGCTCTAATAATGTGTCAATATCTTTTATATGGGATATATCTTCCAGAATACGGAGGATCTCAATGATCTTTGATTCTTCCACATTTCAATTTTAAGACTATTACCACAATAAAGTCAACTTGTTGAGTCGATTTCATAAATATATCTATTTATGAAATTGGCTCTCTGTTATAATAAGTTTAAATGGATAAGAAGATCAGGAAAGGGAAAATCGAGAAAATTGTTAATGGAGGCTTTGGTCTTATAAGATCGGATGAAGGAATAGTCTTGTTGAGTTATGTGGCCCCGGGAGAAACCATTAAATACCGGATAAGGGAAAGAGCAAGAGGGATAAACTGGGGAAGTGTAATTGAAATAGAGGATCCATATACTGAAAGGATCGTTCCGGACTGCAAATACTATGGTGAATGCGGAGGATGTGTTCTTTCACACCTTAAGTATGAAGATCAGATCCGGATAAAGAAAGCAATTTTAACAGATGATCTTAAAAGAATCGGAAAACTTGAAATAGATTCTATTAATTTAATCACATCTCCTTCGTATAAATATCGTGCCAGGGCAAAATTAAAAGGCCTTTGGGATGGAAAAATAGGGCTAATCAGAAAAGGAACGAACGAAGTGATACAAATTAACTCTTGTCTCATAGTCGCACCCGAAATAAATCAATTCATAAGTAGATGGAACAATAGGGAAGGGATGCCTTTTTTTCATCAACTTGATATTTTTTTTAATGAAACAGACAAAAACTTATATATCCATCTTTCTGCCAAACCTGAAAAGGAAGATCTAAGGGCATTAGATCTATTCGAGAATACTGTCTTCTCATGGAAAGGTAAAAAGAATAGTACCGAATCAGTTTTGAAGATAGGAGAGACTAATTATATAGTTTCTCCTGACACATTTTTCCAGGTTAACAGGTTTCAGTGGAAAAACATGCTGGATATTGTGGATTCATGGATGGGGAAATGTGGATTATCCATTGACCTGTATACCGGTAACGGGTTTTTTATACCTGTCCTGCTTAAATATTCTGACAGGGTGATCGGAGTGGAGAATAGTAAAAGATCTGTTGAACTTGCAAAAAGATCATTTAAAAAAGCTGAGTTTTTGAGAATGCCGGTTGAAAAATTTAATTTCCCGGAAGCTGACACAATTATAATTGATCCACCGAGATCCGGAATACCCCGGAATGTTATTCAGAAGATCATAGAGATCAAACCCGGGAAGATCATAAATATTTCCTGTTCAACTGCAACTCTGGCAAGAGATCTAAGCTATTTTGTTGATAATGGTTACAAAATAGAAGAAATGTTCTTAATAGATATGTTCCCGCATACTGCACACATGGAAACTATGACACTTTTAAGATCACAATAAGCATATAGTTCTGAGATGATAACCAGCTAAAATTTATCAGGACATAATATTTTTCCCCGATATGTATATATTTTTTCTTTATGATGTTAATATGTACTTTAAAAC
Organism: Candidatus Aminicenantota bacterium; assembly: GCA_029938635.1. GTDB lineage: Bacteria > Acidobacteriota > Aminicenantia > UBA2199 > UBA2199 > UBA647. The sequence continues at coordinate 2,317 of JAOZUQ010000105.1, read as the reverse complement.
TATGTAGAAATGGAGAAATAATGACTGAACAGATGAGTCAAACTTTGAAAGATTCGCCAAGAGCACGTTGGACTGCAATGTTTTTAGTATCATTTGCAATGTTTACAGGATATTTATTTACAGAGATAATTTCACCCCTGAAAACTATAATTGAGAAAAGTTCATTAGGTTGGAGCAGTACTGATTATGGTCTTGTTGTCAGTGCTTATGGATGGTTTAATGTATTTCTTGTAATGCTGATAATTGTGGGAATACTTCTGGACAGATTCGGGATCAGATTCAGTTCTATTACTTCAGCATTAACCATGGTCGCAGGTGCAGGGATAAAATATTATGCATTTGTCGGAAATTTTGCCCCTGATGCAACTATATTGGGGCTTGATATAAGAGTTTTCTATGCTGCATTTGGATTTGCACTATTCGGTGTCGGTGTCGAGTATGCCGGCATTACGGCCTCCAAAGCAATTGTTAAGTGGTTTAAAGGAAAGGAGATGGCTCTTGCTATGGGCCTACAGGTGGCAATTGCCCGACTTGGATCTTTTGTCCCGCTCTTCTTCGGAGCAAAAATAGCCAAAATGTTTAATGTTTCCACTCCTGTACTTTTCGGATTCCTGTTCCTGAATATAGGACTTATCACTTTTATCACTTATAACATAATGGATAAGAAACTGGATTCGCAATTGGCTGCAAATAATTCGGAATCAGATGAGGATAAGTTCAAATTCAGTGATCTTAAGGTTATCTTTCTTAACAGGGGATTCTGGTATATTGCCGCTTTATGTGTTCTCTTCTATTCGGCCGTTTTCCCATTCTATAAATACGGTCCGGATCTTATGGTAAATAAATTCAATGTTTCTGAGACCTGGGCGGGAGTTATACCAAGTCTGGTACCGTTCGGAACAATATTTTTGACACCTCTGTTCGGAAGTATTTATGATAGAAAGGGTAAAGGCGCATCAATGATGATCCTGGGGTCATTTATTCTTGTTATTGTTCATGTGATCTATTTTCTCCCCTTCGTCACCAGTATCTGGATAGCAGTTTTTAATGCGATCCTTCTGGGTATCGGATTTTCACTTGTACCTTCTGCTATGTGGCCTTCAGTTCCAAAAATAATTCCTGAAAAGCAATTAGGTACTGCATTCGCAACCATTTTCTGGGTACAGAATTGGGGATTAATGGGAATTCCTTTTGCTGTCGGGGTTGTTCTTGATAAATTGAATCCCGGTGTTGCAGCAGCCATTTCTGCTGGGGAAGCTGTAAAATATGACTATACTAAGACATGGTTGATTTTCATAGCTCTTACTGTTTTAGCAGTTGTGTTTGCATTCCTGTTAAAAGCTGAAGACAAGAAAAAAGGGTATGGATTGCAGCTGCCGAATATAAAATAGATCTTTAATATTTGATTTATTTATTGAATAATTTTGAAAAAAACAATACTTAAATCAGGGCTTACTGTTTTAACTGAAAAATATTCGCAAATACCCTCTTTTGCCTTAAGCTATACTGTAAAAAGTGGGTCTTGTAATGAAACTGTCAGTAATAACGGTTTACATCATCTGATCGAACACATGCTTTTCAAAGGGAGCAGTAAGTATTCACAAAGGGATATCGCGGATATTTCAGACAGGCTGGGAGGGCGAATGAATGCCTTTACCAGCCGTGAGATCACCCAATATTATATTAAATCAATAGATGAAAAATTTCCTGAATCATTCGACCTGTTAACTGATATTGTATTCAATTCAAATTTTGATGAAACAGAATTTGCAAAGGAAAAAGATGTTATCAGCCAGGAAATCAAAGAGGGTGATGATAATCCTGACTCAAAAGCTTTTGAACTCTTCTACAGGAAAGTATTTGGTGATTCAGGTATCGGACTCCCGATTGCCGGTACACTGGAAAGTGTTTCCGGTTTAAAAAGAAATTTTGTTGACAAAAAATACAGAGAACTTTATATTCCCTCAAATATTATCCTCAGTTGTGTCGGTAATATTGATCATGAAGAAATAATTGCTCTGGCTGAAAAAAAATTTGCTGATTATTCACCTTCAAATTTACTAGAAAATACGAGCAGCGAAAATTCATTCAATAGTGGAGTCTCTATCCATTCAAATAAAAGCCTTAAACAAGTTTATTCTGTGATCGGTTTTAATTCTATTCCCATTACAAGCTCTGAGAGATACAAGTATATGATACTTAATGATATACTCGGGGCAGGGATGAGTTCCAGGCTGTTCCAGAAGATCAGAGAAGAAAAAGGGCTTGCCTATACGATCAGTTCTTTTATAGACTCTTATAAAAAATTTGGTGTCCA
>JAOZUQ010000021.1 GCA_029938635.1 Candidatus Aminicenantota bacterium | reverse complement strand
TGCGAGTTGGCCTCTTTAATGCCGCTGAATAATACCCGGTCAGACGCGTCGTGGTGAACGAACAAATAAATGATATTTAAAAACACTAAATAGTAAAAGTAATTATGGCGAAAGCCAAAACTAAAAGTTCAAATGTTACAGGAATCTTTTTATGATCTCTTCCATAATCCTGAGTGCTGCGAGGTGGATCTTTGTTCCGGGGCCGAATACTGCTGCAGCTCCGTTATCGTACAGGAAGTCATAATCCTGCACGGGAATAACTCCTCCGCATACAACTATTATATCTTCTCTTCCGAGTTTCTTCAGTTCAAGGACAAGGTGTGGAAGAAGTGTTTTGTGACCGGCAGCAAGAGTGCTCATCCCTACAACATGGACATCATTTTCTACAGCCTGCTTTGCAGTCTCTTCGGGAGTCTGGAACAGAGGTCCGATATCAACATCAAATCCCATATCAGCATAAGCAGTTGAAACAACTTTTGCACCACGATCATGACCGTCCTGCCCCATTTTAGCAACCAGAATTCTGGGCCTTCGCCCTTCCTGATCAGCAAAATGATCTGTTAATCTCCGGACCTTTTCAAGCATCTCTTTATCGTCACCCTTAAACTCACTGCTGTAGATCCCGGATATCGTCTTAGTCACAGCCTGATACCTCCCACTCACTTTCTCTATTGCATCAGATATTTCCCCGAGTGTTGCCCTTGCCTTTGCAGCTTTAACCGAAAGGTCGAGAAGGTTTCCCTCTCCCGATTCTACACACGAAGTAATATCCCTTAAAATTTTCTTTACTGCATCATTATCTCTTTTCTTTTTAAGATTTTCCAGTCTTTTGATCTGATTAGCCCTGACCTTGGTATTGTCCACCTCAAGGATCTCAAGCGGGTCCTCTTTATCCAATCTGTATTTATTCACTCCAACAATACTTTCTCTTCCGGAATCAATCCTTGCCTGCCGTCTTGCCGCAGCCTCTTCGATCTTCATTTTAGGTATCCCTTCTATAACAGCTTTGGTCATACCACCGAACGATTCAACTTCATTGATATGCTCCCACCCTTTTTTTATAAGGCTGTCTGTCAGATATTCAACCAGATAAGAACCGCCCCAGGGGTCTACTACCTTCGTTATCCCCGTCTCCTCCTGAAGATACAATTGTGTATTCCTGGCAATTCTTGCAGAAAAATCCGTAGGAAGGGCAATTGCTTCATCGAGGGAGTTTGTGTGAAGTGACTGAGTATGACCCATAGCAGCAGCCATTGCCTCCATGCATGTTCTTGTAACATTATTGTAAGGATCCTGTTCGGTAAGGCTCCAACCCGACGTCTGCGTGTGTGCCCTCAGGGCCATTGATTTAGGATTCTTCGGGTTGAATTGTTTTATAATCTTTGCCCAGATCACTCTGGCTGCTCTCATCTTGGCAATTTCCATATAATAGTTCATTCCGGAACCCCAGAAAAATGAGAGTCTGGGAGCAAATTTATCGATCTCTATTCCCGCATTGATGCCTGTTCTTACATACTCAAGGCCGTCAGCAAGGGTATAGGCCATCTCGAGGTCGGCAGTTGCTCCCGCTTCCTGCATATGATACCCCGATATACTTATACTATTGAACTTCGGCATATTATGGGAAGTATATTTGAATATATCAGCAATTATCCTCATTGAAGTTTTGGGAGGATAAATATAAGTGTTCCTCACCATATACTCTTTGAGGATATCGTTCTGAATTGTTCCGGCAAGAAGATCAGGGGATACACCTTCCTCTTCCGCTGCCGCAATGTAAAATGCCATAACAGGTAATACCGCCCCGTTCATGGTCATTGATACCGACATCCTGTCGAGAGGAATTCCCTTGAAGAGGATCTTCATGTCTTCGATAGAATCAATAGCAACCCCGGCTTTTCCAACATCACCTACAACCCTTTCATGGTCCGAATCATATCCTCTGTGTGTAGCGAGATCGAATGCGATCGAAAGGCCCATCTGACCTGCTGCAAGATTCCTCCTATAGAAAGCATTGCTCTCTTCCGCTGTTGAGAATCCTGCATACTGCCTGACCGTCCACGGCCTTTGAAGATACATCGTTGCATAAGGCCCCCTGAGAAAAGGAGGTATCCCTGCTGTGAATCCTATGTGTTCCATTCCGGAAATATCCTCCGGACGATAAAAGGGTTTCACTTCAATTTGTTCCAGTGTTTCCCACAGGATATCCCCTGCAGCAACCTTCCCTTCTTTTAGAACTTCTTTCTCCCATTCTGCAGTGGGAATATTTTTTATATTCAGATCATTTATATTAATTTTATTAAAATCCGGCCTTTTATCCATTATCAACTCCTGATATATTGAGAATGCCGGAAATTATTCCAGGCAGGTCACTTCCACGGTGAATAAAGAAATCAACACCATCCTCCAGGTACTGCATTTTTTTCTCACCCGGATCACCTGCAAGCACTATAGATAAACTTTTATTCTCTCTCTTCATCACAGGAACAATTGCAGATACCAATTCAGGGTAATCCTCATCAGCGGCACAAAGAACGATCAGCTGATTCCCCTGGCCAAGGATCTGCTTCACTTTATCATCTGAAGAACCTTCAAGCTTTATCATAGTGCTGTTGAATCCGCCGGTTTCAAAAAATGATTTGGAGAAATCTCCTCTCGGTTTTATTTTCAGGAAAGGTTCGCTCACTGCAATAGTTAATTCCGGTGCTCCTTTTAATCTATAGACCCTCTTTCTCAATTTTTCCATTTTTTCCGGCAGCCTTAAAATTTCCGGTGTGTTCCCGTTTATCATAAACGGTTCGGAATCACCTTTCAGAAGTGAAGTTATTTCACCTATTGTTGCTCCGTTAATGAACATTTCGGTACCATCATCTATTACCTTCGGGTTTCTTTTTTCAAATGGATCATCTAATTTGCTCTGATCAATTCTGTCCCTTTCCACCTTTTTACAATCCTTATATTCTTTAATATCATTCACTCTTTGTGAGAACAGTGTACGCTGATCAGCACTTTCTTTTTGCTCAAACTGCTCATCGGGATTTCCAAAATTATTTGTCCCCACCAGGATCTTCTTCCTCTTCGCGATAGACATTTCAAGTTTTTCCCGTCCTTCACCTATCCGCTTACGCAGGAACCCGCTTTCAAGTGCTTTTTGTACTCCCCCCTCTTTTTCTATCTCAAGGAAGAACTCCCACACTTTTCCAACCATATCAGATGTCAATTTTTCAACAAAATATGATCCTCCTGATGGATCGATCATTCTGTGCAAATGTGATTCTTCTCTTAATACCATCTGGACATTACGTGCAACTCTTCTTGAAAAAGGGGATGGATCATTGAGAACTCTGTCAAAGGGATTTGTCGTAAGACGTTCTGCTCCTCCGGCAATGGCTGAAAAAGCCTCTGTTGTGATCCTCAGCATATTTACATATGGATCAAGTCCTGACTGATTGAACATTGATGTTTCTGCATGAATAAAAAAATCCCTGCTCTCTTCTATAACACCATATTCTTTAAGTATCCTGTTCCATAAGACCCTTCCCGCCCTCAGTTTGGCGATCTCCATAAAAAAATCAGAGCCGATCCCGAACCGGAAAGATGTTTTTCCTGCAAATTCTGAAGGAGAGATATCATAACGGCTCATAGCATCAATATATTCAACTCCTGTAGATAATGCTATGGCAAGTTCCTGAACTGCCGAAGCTCCGGCATTATGATATGAGAGTGCAGAAACCCCTGCAATTCTCATATTTACCCCTTTTTCCTCTACCCATTTGATCATCAGAGCCATCTTCCTGTAATAGTGTTCAGGTGGTGAATCCAGCTCTCCTGTTTCTGACAATACTCCTAATGGATCAAAATTAATTGCCCCTTCAATTTTATCTGTATATATCCCTTCACTTTTCATGTATGCATTAAGCAGCATAAGAAGTTCCATTCCCGACACATTAGAATCAAAAACCACAGGGTATTTTGTTATGTCAATATTATTCAGAGAATCATTTATATCTTTTTTAACTACAAGTGAAAGCCCGTTCACTCCCACTTTCCCTTCAGATGAATCTTCAGGATCGATCCCTGCAGATGTTGCTTTATCTGTAGAAATAAAAATTGTGTTCTGCCCTGATCTCAACTCTGAAGATAATTCTTTATTAAATTCCCCGGAAATACCTGAACCCATTCTCTGGCAGACATCCCAGCCTGCTCCGAGATTTCCCCGGCTGGTTTGCCCCCTGAGGAAGTTCACCTTCCCCGGGAGTGAATCTATATTAAGCCCTTTCAGGTCCTTTTCGGTATAAATAGGGTCAAGGGTAATCCCTTCATATGTATGTGTCAGCAGAGACTTTGTGAAATCTTTACCCTTAAGAGAACTGATCGCAGCTTCTTTCCAATCCTCATAACCCGAATATGAAAAGTCACTTTTGAGTGAAGTATCTTTATCTGAGGTTTTCACGCTTTCACCTTTTTCCATTGTTATTTTTCTCCGTGGAATTATTCGTTAATAAATAAACGGAATTATAGCCCAAATCCCCCGACGGAGCAATAGAAAGAGTTGAAAATTTTAAGATAGTTCAGTCTTTAAATTTTTCAGAGATCTCACGGATCTTTTCAAGGGAATCAAGAAAAAGTTTCAACTCTATCCCTCTCTTCTCAAAGAAAGGGTAATGATGAATAGAATAATTGAAAGGTAGTTTTATCTTCCCGATCTCATCTTTCCACTCTTTTTCCTGATCAGAATAAGCCGGGTATCTCAATTGTGAAAGGGCTGACAGGATCTCTGAGCCCGGATTTTCCTCTTCATATAATTTTTCTATATTTATCTTTTGAAAAACCTCACTAAATCCGGTCTTATCTCTGAAACATATCTCTGTGGCCATATCGAGGAGTTTTTGTTCATTACTGTTTGAGAACCTCACCATGGTAAAGAGGCTTATCATCAATTTTTTGTCTTCTTCATTAAAGGAGCACAATCTCACAGCTGTTCTCAACGATATCAGGTCTCCGGAGAGGAGCTCCCGTAAACTATCAGAAGTAAGTTCAGGGATCAGTGAAATAAGTTTTTTGTCAATCCTGATACCGATACCTGTCCTCAGGTATATCTCTGATATCTCTGAATACTTAATAATATTGTTAAGGAAAATGAGTTTTTCATAAATTGACAATGGCTTTAATACTGCTCTTGAATTATAAGCCAGGAAAAGTGACTCTTTTTTCTCAAGCGGTGAAACAAGGACTTCACAATATTCAGTTCCGCTGTTCCTGATGAAATCATAGGAGTCATGACCGGAAATAATATTCATTTCCGTATCTGTTATTATCGGAGTAATACCGGGAAAATTCTTCAGGAATACTTCATGAAGTCCGGCGTCCGGAGGAATTGATATAGCAAATTCATCCACACGGATAAGATCTGCGACCTTTACCTTTTCAATCCTCATTCATCTCTCTTTTTCATATTGAAGTACTTACCTCAAGGCCTTTACCTATGCTTATAATATGGGGCGTCCCTCCGGCTTTAAGTATTGCATCCGACACTTCCTGTTCTTTCCCCGGGCAATAAGCGAACATACAGCCACCCTCTCCGGAGCCATTGATCTTCGCAGAAAGCGCTCCGGCCCCAAGTGACCCGTTTATCATCTCTTCGATCCTTTCCGTGGAAATATCAAGTTTATCCCTTAGAATGGAGTGATGCCTGTTCATGAGGGAGGCGACCTCATAATTGTTCAACGGGGTTTTCAGAAGTTCCAATCGGGCCTTTTCCGTTATAACATGATTTTCCAGAACTGCTTCAAGGTATGGCCTTACACCTGAACTTATCCGGCTGAAATATTCCGATGCCTTTTCAAATTCAATATCTCTATTACTTGTGAACTTATAGAATTCGGAGAGCTCTTTAAGCCCTGATTCCTGTCCATCCCTTATTCTCCAAAGAGTTTTTTGTGTGTTCTTTTCCTGTTTTGAATCTCCCAATACAAATCCACCAAGATGCGGGTCAAGGTTCTCCACAGTTATATCATTAAAAAAAGTAAAATAGTTTACTCCTCCGAATGCCGAGGCATACTGATCCTGTCTTCCACCACTCTCACCGAACTCTTCTACTTCAGCCGTGTATGCTACTTCTGCTATCTGCTTCTTCATATCGCTTATTTTTTCAGGGGAAAAACGGGAACCCAGCAAAAAACCGGCCCAGGCTACCGAGAGGGCGGATGAAGAGGAAGTCCCCGCTCTTCTTGGAATATTCCCTTTCAGAACAGCATCAACCTGAAGTTTCCCGATCAGTCCTCTCTCTTTCAGCACTTTAACGACACTTCTGACATAATCTTTCTTACCTTCATAAACAATATTTTTCTGATCGAAGTTCACACTCTTTCCTATGTCAGGAAGAGAAACTGAGATGTTATCTCCTTCACCGATAGTACCGGTAATATCGATCGTAAGGTTAATAGCTGCACTGATCACAGACAAGTCCATATAATCCTGATGTTCACCAAAGAGGCATATTCTTCCGGGGGAGTTACTGGTAATTTTCATGAATATCTATCCGGTCAACTTTTGATGAGATATTTCTTCACCATCACCTATAACTATATTACGAAGATATGCAAAAGGGCCTATCCGGCAATCACTTCCGATCTTTGTACCTGAACCGATATACGTTGAAGGAAAGATAATGGTATCTTTTCCTATCTCAACCCCACACTCTATGGTAACCGTTTCAGGCTGCAGTATTGTCACCCCGGATATTTCAGACAAATCTCTTATGTTATCTCTGTTGAACTTTGCCTGAGCTTCAGCAAGCTCCAATCTGTTGTTTATTCCGATCGCTGTAAAATAGTTTTTTGTGATCACTGCATCAGGAGCATGCCCTTCACTCTTCAGTATGGATACGATATCAGTGAGATAGAACTCTTTCTTCTCATTATTGCTGCTGATATCCTTAAGAAGAGGGAAAACCGTTTTATTATCAAAAACATAGATCCCTGCGTTTACTTCTCTGATCTTTATCTGCTCCTCATCTGCATCAGGAGCTTCAATTATCGCTACAACTTTGCCATTTACATCTCTTATAATCCGGCCATAGGAAGGTGGTTCAGATGGAAACAGAGCAGACAACAATGTGCATTTAAGTCCGTTTTCACTGTTATGCCTGATCATTTTCTGAAATTCAATGGATGTAATATACGGATTATCACCAACCGTTACAAGAAGGTCACCATCAAAATCATGCAGGTGATCTTCTGCGGCCATAAGAGCATGAGCAGTCCCCAATTGTTCTTTCTGAATCACATAATTCACATTCCGCTCTACTACTGACTCTACTTCTTTTTTATTGCCTCCAACTACAACAATGATATCTTCATCTTTTATACCTGTCTCGGAAAGAGCATCCAGAATATAGTTTATGATCTCTTTACCGAGAATTTTATGAACAACTTTTGACCGGTCAGACTTCATCCTTTTAGATCTGCCGGCGGCAAGAACTATTGCTTTTATATTTCTGCTCATTTTTTACAGCTCTCCGAAATTTCAATCTTATTCTCTTTAAATTTTACATATATTTTTTCTGACCTTGAATTTTTCTTTGTAACATAATCAATAACAGAGGATCTGATCTCCCTCTCCATAAACTCCACTATCATATGTGCTGAGCCCCCTCTATGCGCAGCTTCTTCGGAGAGGATTTTTGATATTTTTTTATCAAACACCAGTGTTTTCCGGAATTTATCCTTAATTTCTCCTGCTATATCTTCCATCTCATTAATCGCAATCTTTTCAAGACTCTCCTTTCCGAGGGGAGAAAATTCTATGATCTCATCAACCCAATCAAGTACATTAATGATCTTGGGTGGAATTATTAACCGGCTCAACACCCTATTACCTTTTACAAATCCTATCTGGCTTTTTGAAACCTCACTGCCGATCCTGGTCAGACTGAAAATGAATATTTTATTGGAAACACAATATTTCTTCCCTGACTGGTCAATAGCCTCACCCTTTCTGAGGATATCCCTTAAAAATGTAAGTGTTGAATTATGGGTCTGATCAATATTCTCAAAATAGATCACTGAGAACGGATGTAGTTCAAACTCTTTTATCAGCTGCCCCATTTCCCCTTCCCGGCCTGATATGAGTTTTTTCACATCTTCCGGTTTTTTATATTCAGAAAGATCTATCACCCTCAGTTTTTCCTTACTCCCGAACAGATATTCTGCTATCTCCCTTGCGATATAGCTTTTGCCGACTCCGGGAGGGCCTAGAAAAAGGAATATCCCTTCAGCTTTTTTCCCTGCTTTATCCGCCTCAAACCTTGATAACTTTATTATCCTGGCTACCTCTTCGAGGGCCGGGCTCTGATTGACTATCTTTTTTCTAAGATAAGAAAGGATTCCGGATGCATGTTTGATTGGATCAAGCTTTATAATATCCGGTGGAAGTTTTGTAATATCAGAGAGGCTTTTGTAAATATGGCCGACCTTCAATTCCTTCTCACCCTTTACCGATGCTTTCGAGCATGACGAATCTAGAAGTTCAACACCTTTACCCGGGAAATATCTGTGAGGTATAAACCTGCTGGACAATTCAAATATTTCCTTAAGTACATTACTTTTGATTTTGAGTGAATAGTAATTTTCAAAATACCTGGATATTCCGGACAAAATATCGAGCACATCATTCTGCTCCGGTTCCTCAAGAAAAACGGAGGAAAAGTTCATAGAAAGAAAATCATCACTTTTCATGAACCGGTAGTAATAATCCGGAGTTGTAGCTCCTATCAATTTCATTTCCCTGTTGATAAAATAAGATTTCAGCAGGTTTTGTACTCCCGAGGAATTTTCACTCCCTTCCCTTCCTGCGATTGATTCGATCTCCATCTCATTCAGGAACAATATGATCTTATCCCTGTTCAATATTAATTCACTGAATAATCCTTCGAACTCTTTCACAAGATGATCACCACTCTCTCCTTTATAGAAAAAGCGGTTCATTGATAATTCAAAGATCACTTTATCTTTCAGTGATGGATGAACATTTCCGGAGTTTATTCTGGCAGCCAATTCGGTTATCAATGCAGTTTTCCCAACGCCGGGCTTCCCTACCAGGAGGAGATTACTCTTCAACTTCCTGAGAAGGGTCTCCATGACAGCTTCAAGCTCCTCTTCCCTTCCAACGAACGGGATCCTTCCCGGATCTTTTGCCTGTTCACTCAGATTCTCCAGAAATGGATGAAATTTTTCAGATATTTTTATTTTACTGAAATTCTCACTCATGTTCTTCAGCTATTGGCATCAATGAATTGGAACTTGAGAACAGTTCTCCAGAGTATTTCAAAATCTATCTTCATTGACCAGTTCTGTATATAAAATATATCAAACTCGATCCTTTTGGTCAGGGGAGTATTACCTCTCAGCCCGTGGACCTGAGCCCAACCTGTCATTCCGGGTTTTACCGTATGCCTCAGCATATATTTGGGGATTTCTTCCTTGAATTTTTCAACCAGTTCAGGCCGCTCAGGCCTTGGGCCTATCAGAGACATTTCACCTTTGATAACGTTGATCAATTGTGGAAGTTCATCAAGTGAAAATTTTCTCAGGACCTTGCCTATCTTTGTGACCCTCTTATCATCGGGTGGAGACCAGATCGCTCCGGTATCCTTTTCAGCATTCTGTATCATTGTCCGGAACTTAATAATATTAAACGTTTTTCCTGAAACACCTACCCTTGACTGGGTGTAAAGCACAGGCCCTTTTGATGATATTTTGATCAGGACACTAATACCTATCATGGGAATTATTGCAATAAAGAATGCCGCTAAACCGAATATCAGATCAAAACTGTTCTTGAGAAAGAGCCGCCAACCATGCAACGGGATATCACCAAGATTGATAACAGGGAGCCCTTCTATATGTTCCATACCTGAACCGAGAGATGACATGTGAACAATATCAGGAACAAGCTTTACATCTATCAGAAGATTATTCCCCTCCTCGATCAATTTCATGATCGTTGAGAAATTCTTCATTGATAATGCAATAAAGAGATCGGTAATTCCATGTGCCTTTACAACTTTTTTAACATCACCATACTTTCCAAGAATATTCTCTCCTTCTGCACTATCAGAAAGATATCCGATAACTTCTATCCCGAAATGATTATATCTGGCCAGGTTATCCCCCATCATCTTCCCGATATCCCCTGTACCTGCTATAAGTACTCTGGATATACCATTCTTCTTCAGAAAAATTTTTTTAAAAATAGAGAATACGAAAAGACGAAGTCCAAATATAGTTAATACGGAAAAAGGTATATAAATAATAAGAAAAATATGAGAAACCTGAAAATCAACATGTTCATAGCTTCTCAGATAACTGAAAAGCAGGAGAATTACGACTGCAGAAAGAACCGTATTGAAAAAAACAAGAAAGAGGTCGTCAAGACGGTTTCTCCTCAATTTGATCCTGTAATAATCCATATATGAAAAATAAAGGACCTGCGTTACTATGAGGAATGGAAGGACCAGAAAATATTTTCCATAATAAGGAACGCCCTTGGGAACACTGACGAACCCTGAATAAAATCTCAGGAAAAAGGTGAGTGCAAAACTTGCTACGATAGCAAGGATGTCGCTGAGAAGGTAAAAATATGTAAGTTGCTCTCTCCTCTTCTTTATCATGTTATTTTTTTAATAAAAGCAGCTATTTTTTTGCGGAAATTTTCGGAGGAAAAACGAAGTGCGCTCTCTCTTATTTTTCCCTTATCGAACTTTCTACCTTTTAATTCCTCTACTGCATCTAGCAATCCTTTTGATTCGCCGGAATCATACAGTATCCCGTTCTCACTATTTACAATATCTGTAACACCGCCCTTATTATAAGAAATAACCGGTATCCCGCAACTATGTGCTTCAGCAAATGTTATACCGAAATCTTCGATCCCTGCATAAACAAATGCACGGCTGTTCCTGTAAAGTTCCCGAAGATTCTCATTAGCAAGATCTTTTCTGAACTCTATATTAATTCCGCCCAGCTTTTTCAGCCTTTTCTCTTCAGGACCCTTCCCCACAACTATCAACTTATCTCCTGTCCGGCTGAAAGCTTCTACAAGTGTATCAACCCTTTTGTAGGGAACAAGTGCTGAAACGGTCAGAAAATGTTCTCCCTCATTTTTGTTGCCGGCAGTAAAATAATCTGTATCAACGGGAGGATGGATGACCTCAGAATCTCTTCTGTAATATCTCCTTATCCTCTCTTTAACAAAATTAGAATTCGCAATAAAATGATCAACCCTTTCACTGCTGGAGACATCCCACTTTCTTAGTTCTGAGATCCTGCTCCTGATAAATTTTTTCCTTAATCCTTTCAACTCTCCGAAATATGAATAATACTGGTCCCAGGCATATCTCATGGGTGAATGAATATAGCTTATATGTTTTGAATATGGATACGGGATAACCCCTTTAGCTACACAATGGGAACTGCTTATGATCAGATCATATCCTTCCAGGTCAAAGTCTTCAATATGTTTCGGGAACAGGGGAAGAAAATAACGATACCTCTTTTTTATAATCCCGGAGTGGTTTAATAGAGATGTTTTGATCTGATGACCTCTTATCTTTTCAGAGATTTTATCTTCTTCTAAAAAGAGGGTAAAAATATCCGCATCAGGAAAAATTTCAAGTAATTCTTCAAGGACTTTTTCCCCTCCGCGCATACCGTTCAGCCAGTCATGGATTATTGCAGTCTTTTTTCCCATTCACACAATTTTACAACTACTTACCCTATAAATCAAATAATCATAATGCCAGACAACAGAGTAGATATTATAAAAATAAATTAACAGAAAATGAGATAATCATATTCCTTTTTTTATACTATATAGGGGATAAAATGAAAAATTTATTAGTATTATTCTTTATTTTTATTTTAAGCACTTTTATGACATTCTCTCAAAACCTTAATGTCACATCTCCGCATGGGGGGGAATCATGGGAAAAGGGAACAAGCCATAATATTACATGGTCAAGCACCGGTTGCTCAAACCCTGATATCAAGATCAATATATTTAAAAATTCCATCGATCAGGCTAATTTTGTGGAGCAGCTTACAGCTTCTCTCAGTGATGGCTCCAAACGTTGGACTATCTCTGAGAATTATGTTCCGGGCAACTATATCCTCAGAATAAAAACTGCTGACAACATCTGTATAGGAGACAGCGGACTTTTTTCGATTACAGGTCAAACCGGCAACGGGATAATAACCATCACTAATCCTCACTCAGGAACAGTATGGTCAAAGGGTTCTATTCACAATATTACATGGACAAGCAGAGATTGTACAAACCAGAATGTAAAGATCAACATATTCAGGAATTCGGTTGATCAGGCAAATTTTATCGAACAACTTTCCTCAACTCTCAACACAGGCTATAAAAGCTGGGCTATCCGGAATAATTATGTAGCCGGGAATTATATTATCCGGATTAAAACTGATGATAACACCTGCAAAGATGACAGTGAAACGTTTACTATATCTGAACAACCGGACATACCAGAATCTATAAAATTAATTTCTCCTACAAGTATGTGGAGTTTTAATGCAGGCGGTAATATGACAATTAAATGGAGATCATCGGGAATATCGGGAAAAGGCCTGGTGATCCGATTGGTGTCTAAAGATAATTCATTCAATGTGATAATAGCAAACGATCATCCATACAATGCTTCTCCCTTAAAATGGATAATACCCGATAATCTAGATCAAGGTAAATATCATATTGATATCTCCAAAGGAGACATCAAAGATCTGAGTGGGAATTTTACGATAAACAGTAAAAGAAGCAATATCAATGTTAGTACTCCCTTGGGAGGAGTAACAAAACTAAAAGGAAAAGTTTGTTCAATATCATGGCATTCATCAAATATCAATAGTAATAAAGTTTTGATAAAACTAAATCCTAAATCAGGTTCATTAGCACATGATCAACATGTAATCAACGGCAATGCGGACAACAGGGAAGGAAGAAATAACTATTCATGGACTATCCCCGGTCAGGTACCGGACGGGAAATATCGGGTATCAGTAGAAAAAAAAGACGGAAGTGCTAAGGGTGAAAGTAAAGAATTTACTATTGCCGGGAACAGAGGGTGTGACCTTGCAATTTCATCAGCGGAGTTCTGCGGCAGCAAACTGAATGTAACCATTAAGAATAACGGCGACCATTATTCTGGCAAGATCACTATTATACTCATATACGATATGTTCGGAAAAACAAGGGTAAGCATTCCTGCAATCGTAAAAAATGATTTTATCCTGTTTTCAGGGAAAAGCCTTACGCTGACCGAAAAAAACTTTGATCTTTATAATGCTATTTATTCATGTTCAATGAACTATATTCTCATGCTCGTTCCGGATAAAGATCATAAGGATAACAATGGGGGTAACAATCAATATACTGGCGTTGCATATAAAGATTGTGATGTAAGAGAATGCAATAAGCCCGATCTCTGGTTCGAAAAAGTTTGGGAAAAGAAGAAATATCACAATTCATCTTTCCAGGCAGGTGATAATGTCAAAATACTTGCTGAATTAAGAAAGACAGGAATTATAAACTCTCCATTTACTGCAAGGGTGACTATCTATTATCACGAAAAGCAATTCGACCAATGGAGTAGTGTAACTGAGAGAAGGTGGAGAATAGGTGATTTCAGAACAAAAAAAGAACTCAGCTTAACTTTTGTTCCTCAAAAGAGGGGTTACTATATTTTCGAGTGGATGGTTGATATTCAAAACGAAATTGAAGAGAGAGATGAAAAAAATAACAAAAAGAACGGTAATGAATTCATCTGGGAAAAAAGATAACATCGGGATAAATACCGATATCAGTTCTTTATAAATCTGTTAAGGAGAGTCCTTATCCCGAGGCGTCTGTCACTTATCATTAAACTGATACCAATAATGATCAGAGAACCTGCTCCGAGTTGGAAAATAGTAACTCCGGTTCCCAGGAAAATATAGGAAAAAACAACCACAAGGAATGGCTGGCTGTTCTTAATGAATGATACCTGGGTCGATTTTATATGCTTGAGAGCAGTAAAAAGGAAGAACATCCCGAAAATCGGCCCGAGAAGAGAGCCGGCAATAAGATAAATCAACTCATTGGATTCAGGCAGCCTCAGGCCGCCGATAGACAAATTATAGATAAGATAGGTTAAAAAAAGGAAAAAAATTCTAACCAGTGTAATGAGGAGCGGGGGAACATCTTCAGTCTTTTTTTTTATAAGAACATTGTTAAACGAATATATAAGCACTATCAATAGTACCAGAAGGGTATATTTGATCCCGATATCCGGGGATACGTAAGTAATGAGAACAACTCCGCTGACAGATATAAAACCTCCTAATATTTCGGTTGATGAAAGTTTTTCATCAATATAAAAATAGGCGATAACTGCAACAACAAGGGGCGTTATACTACCCAGAAAGGAGACTACTGCAGGGTTAATCTGTTTTATCACATAGAAAAAAATGAATGCCGCAAAAGCTTCCGAGACAACAAAATAGATGAAAAAAAGTTTGAATTTTTTAAGTTTTCCGATATAGCATACAATATCTTTCCTTTTTACTATAAGGAGAATGCCTCCCCATATACTTGCCAGACCGAACCACCAGAAGAGAAATATATTGGTAGCCATTGTAGCTTGAATTATCTTTGAAGTTATATAAACGAGAGAGACGGAAATGGCCGAGAGTGAAGCGAACATGTAACCTGCAATTTTTTTATTTTCTGCCATTAAACATTATAACGATTTTTCACATCGAAAAAAAGGCCCTCCAGTTCCAGGATAACAGGATTTCCTTATTTGTTTTTTTAAATACATGGATATAATTAAAGAAATGCAGAAATAAGTGAGATATTCCTATATTAAAATTTATACTAATATTAGAGCAGTGTAAACTGGAGATAAAGAATGAAGAAATTGCTGACTTTTATTTTTATATTTTGCCTGGCATTTTTAATTATCAGTGCTCAATATATTAACATAACATCACCAACATCCGGTGATGAATGGAAAACAGGGAGCACCTACAACATTACCTGGGAAAGATCAGGAATAATGCATTCATTAGTGAAGATAAGACTTTATAGTGCAGAAGGTATAAAAGTCCTGGATATAGTTGAAAATACCGATAACAACGGGATATATGAAGGCTGGAGAATTCCCGGGTCTCTTTCAGACGGCAACTATAATATAAGAGTAAAAACCATTGACAACGGGGTCTCAAGCATTAGTTACACATTCAACATAACAAAAGGTGTATCGGATGAAACACACAAACTGGAAACATATCGTATTAACTTGGAACTACTCCCAGGTGAGACTAAAACAAATTTATGGATGAATCAATAGGATAAGTTGAAAATATAACTAAATTTAGGAGAAAAAAATGAAAAAGTTCACTTTAGCGATTATTGTTACTTTATTTATAACCGGACTACTTGTTTCTCAGACCATTACGGTTACTTCCCCGGCAGCAGGATCGATCTGGGATAAGGGTTCAGCACAGAATATTACATGGAGAAGTTCCGACTGCAGTGATACCTCCATAAAAATTAACATATTCAGGAATAGCATTCTTGAAGCAAATTTTGTCGAACAATTGACATGTACGGATACAGGATCAAAAAGCTGGACAATACCTTTAAGCTATACAGCAGGCAACTATATTCTCAGGATAAAAACTGCAGACAACCTCTGCAGGGGGGATAGCGGGCTTTTCGAGATCCGGGATGCTCGGGATTTGACAGAAACTCCGGAAATCAATATTACTTCACCCACATCATCTTCAGACTGGAAACGTGGAACATTAAAGAGAATAACATGGACAAAAACCGGTGATATGCACGGCAGAGTAAAGATCCACCTGATGAACTCCGGAGGCACTGCTGAAGTACGTACTATCTCATCAAATACTCAAAATGACCTTAACCACTTATGGCTGGTCCCTGTGACACAAGCTGCCGGTATCTACAGGATCAGGATACAAACATTTGACCGGGATCCTGTTACAGATACAAGCCCTGCATTTGATATAATCAGGACCCCTTCACTTGCTCTGCAACAGAATACTGTCCTGGAGACAAGAGCTATCACTCCCGGGAGTACCCAACCGGTTATAAGAGTAGTTTATCCCAACGGTGGAGAGAATATCACAAGAGGTTCCAGGATGGAGATAAGATGGGAATGCGTTGAAGGGTTCAATCCACCGAAGATCAAGATCCAGAAGAATGGAAGAACTATAAAAACATACGGGCCAGACAGGCTGTATCCGGTACCCTCAAGGGGAGGATATATCTGGCCATGGATAGTCCCTTCGAACCTGACCCCCGGAACTGATTACAAGGTCAGGATAGAGAAAGGGGATTTTTCAAGATCAAATGATATAAGTGATAGGAATTTTACTATCACCTCAGATCTGAACATTGAAGTGACAGAACCAAGAGGAAGCGGACTTACGGCCACAAACGGCACTTTCATCCGTTGGCGTGCAGGAGGCATTGAAGGGGATGTGAATGTTCACCTTCAGGCTGCAGAAGGCAGGGGCGGACCATTATTGATCCGTTCCAATGTTCCTGCCACTCCCGGATCATTCCTTTGGTATGTGGGGGATCTTCGGACATCTGCCGGAGGAAGGATATTAAGCGGGAATCGTTATAAGGTGATTGTTACTGCTGCTGACGGTTCAGCATCAGGAGAAAGCAATTCTTTCCAGATAATGAAACCAACCCTTGAAGTGATAGCACCTAACAGAGGTGAGAAAAGACCTGGAGATAACCTGAACATAAGGTGGAATAATTCACCCGGATTTCATGGAGACGTGAAAATAATCCTCCAAAGACAGTCAGGAAGCACCTGGTTTCAGTATGAGGTCCTTTTCCCCAGTACACATGACAAGAATGTAGACTGGACAATCTACTCGAACAGAGGTGCCACTCTCGATCCTATTCCTACAGGAACATACTACCGTATAAGGATCGAATCTGTCAGATGCCCGATTGAAGTAGTTGCAATAGGTGAAAGATTTTATCTCAGATAAATTGAGATATTTATTAATATCTTTTATATGAAGAAGTGGAGAGGAGGATAATATGAAAAGATTAATTGTTTTAATATTTATTATGTTTGTAAGTGTGGGGATAATATTTTCTCAGAGTGTCAATGTGACATCACCTGCTGCAGGTGTGACATGGAACAAAGGGGCAACTAAAACTATCACATGGACAAGCCCCGGATGCCAGAGCGGAGATGTTAAGATCAATATATTTAAAAATTCAATTGATCAGGCAAACTTTGTGCTACAATTGACCGGCCCCAACACCGGGTCTAAGAGCTGGACAATCCCATCCAATTTTGATAACGGTACCTATTATATCAGGGTTAAAACAGATCCTGCAGAAACCGGATGCCTGGGAGACAGTGAAGCGTTCACAATCGGAACTTTCGAACCGATCACAACATTTCGGCCAGGGGCGGTTCAGGCCCATTTCATAAAACCGCCGGACCTGAAGATGACTATTATTCCTGTTACCGGCCCGACAACTGAAACAAACAAAAAAACACTAATGGAATTCAAAGTTGATAATATTGGAGAGGGCGCTTCAAAAGCAACCAAAATGAAAATATTTATGGGACAAAACAATACTGATACCTGGGATGTAAAAGCATTAAAGCCCGGCAGGTTTATGTATAAGACCAAAGAGGTCACACCGGATTATCCCGGCTATTACATGTGGTCTGCAATAGTTGATGAAAATAACAATATCGGCGATAAGAACAGAGACAACAATTATGCAAAATATAAAATGATCATTAAGGGATCGGATCTTGTTGTTTGTTTTTTAAACAGTGTCAGGGCCACTCTTGCTACGAAAGAAACAATTAGAGCTTACGTAAAGAATGTAGGATCCGTAAAATCACTTCCCTGTAAACTAAGATTCTATATGGAAAAAAAGGGTGGGGAAACGTTTGACATTCCAGCTCTCAGTGTAGGTGAAGTATTTAAAGTTGACAGGCGAGAAAAATGGTTCACACTAGGAAATAAAACTATAAGATTGACAATTGACTATAATAATGATGTCCCGGAAGAAAATGAAAAGAACAACTTCGTAGAGAGCTCAATTAAAGTAATAACTGCTTTTGGGACTAAATATGCACTATCCAATTACATTTGCTCTAATGGCAATTCAGGAGCAACTTTGAATTCTGTTTGGTAATAAGTATAGACAGGGAAATACAGGCAGGAATCATAATCTGCTCAGGAGGGATAGTTTATTGGTAAAATATAGGTGCACAAAATGAAAATATAGGAGAGGAGGATAATATGAAAAGATTAATTGTTTTAATATTTATTATGTTTGTAAGTGTGGGGATAATATTTTCTCAGAGTGTCAATGTGACATCACCTGCTGCAGGTGTGACATGGAACAAAGGGGCAACTAAAACTATCACATGGACAAGCCCCGGATGCCAGAGCGGAGATGTTAAGATCAATATATTTAAAAATTCAATTGATCAGGCAAACTTTGTGCTACAATTGACCGGCCCCAACACCGGGTCTAAGAGCTGGACAATCCCATCCAATTTTGATAACGGTACCTATTATATCAGGGTTAAAACAGATCCTGCAGAAACCGGATGCCTGGGAGACAGTGAAGCGTTCACAATCGGAACTTTCGAACCGATCACAACATTTCGGCCAGGGGCGGTTCAGGCCCATTTCATAAAACCGCCGGACCTGAAGATGACTATTATTCCTGTTACCGGCCCGACAACTGAAACAAACAAAAAAACACTAATGGAATTCAAAGTTGATAATATTGGAGAGGGCGCTTCAAAAGCAACCAAAATGAAAATATTTATGGGACAAAACAATACTGATACCTGGGATGTAAAAGCATTAAAGCCCGGCAGGTTTATGTATAAGACCAAAGAGGTCACACCGGATTATCCCGGCTATTACATGTGGTCTGCAATAGTTGATGAAAATAACAATATCGGCGATAAGAACAGAGACAACAATTATGCAAAATATAAAATGCTAGTAAAAGGGCCCGACCTGGTAGTTGCATTTGACGGTGAGATCAGGTCTGTAATCACAACTACGGCAACAGTAAAAGGATATGTAAAGAATATAGGACATGCAAAATCAAAACCCTGCAAACTTAATATCTATATGGAAAAGAAAGGAGATAGTCAACACAATATCCCAGCATTGAATCCCGGTCAGGTATATGAAGTCAGCAGAGGAGAGAAGTATTATATCGCTCAGCATATCACAGTTAAGATGACCATTGATTCAGAAGGGAAAGTGAAAGAAGAGAACGAGAAAAACAATTACGTCAAGGAATCTATCAAAATTGTAGTGTCGGGTCCTTATTGGGCACCTAATTATTTCTGTTCCAACGGAAAATCCGGATCTCCTTTAGAATTAGTTTGGTAAAAAGATAAAACTGCCAACGGGATTTAGTTTTTATTTTGGATTAAGAGGAGAATAATATGAATAAATATGCATGTTTAGTTTTTATTGTAATATTTACCTGTGCAAGCCTCGTGGGAGGAGCTATACTGGTCACAAGCCCGAAACCCGGGCAGGATTTTGAAAAAGGGACTAAGCTGGATATAAAATGGACTTCTCCCGGATGCAGCGGGCCTGCTGTAAAGATTAACATATTCAGGAACTCTATCAATCAGGCAAATTTTGTGCTGCAATTGACCGGGCCCAATAAAGGATCAAAATCATGGTTCATTCCGGGAAATTTCGCAACAGGCAAATATATTCTCAGGGTAAAAACCGATGAGAAGGGATGTTTGGGTGACAGTGGTATATTTGATATCATTGATAAAAAGGGACCCATTATAGGGATCATCCAGGCTGAAGCGCTGAAGCTGCCACCGAAGCAGAAGACTTCAACACACCGGGCCCCGGCCATCGGCCAACCTTCGAATGCCTCGTTCAACATTAAAACCATTCAATACGGTGTAAATAAAAATGGGCGAATTGATGCAATGTGGGTTGTAGTAGGATACAATTCAAAAACACCCTTTTCCTTCAGTAAATACCAGGGACATTCGAAAGACGGTCCTGCCTATATGAACTGTAAAATAACAATCCCCGTCTGGCCAAATGATCCAAACTACAAAGGCCCTTTTAAAACAAAAGTAATTTTCAACCAAAGGCTATCTGTAATATACCGTGGACAAAATAATCTAAAATGCGAGCCGGGAATATTGAATGCCGGAACAGGAGTGTTCGAACTTATCTTCTCTCCGGCCCATTCAGGAAAAGTGGAGGGGCTTTGGACAAAACAGCGGATGCCGAATTCAAACCCCTGGCAGGGACATGACAATTGGTGCACAAAGAGGTATTTACCAAAAATGGCACTGAGATTATTTATTCATACAAAAGAGGGGGTTAAACAGGCATATAAAGAATTCTACCTCCAGAGAGGACCTAAGGTGAAATCAATTACGATCCCGGGAGAAGTAACCATGTGCTCAAGTGGAAATGTTTACTGGTAAACAAAACTTAAATTCAGGATATATGAGGGGAAAAATGAGAAGACAATTTTTACTATTAAGCATAATTTTAATAATTTCGGGAATTATATTTTCACAGAGTGTCAATGTTACTTCACCTGCTGCAGGGGTAACATGGAATAAAGGGGCAACTAAAACTATAACCTGGACGAGTCCGGGATGCCAGAGTGGTGATGTCAAGATCAATATATTCAGAAACTCTATCAAGCAGACAAATTTTGTACTGCAATTGACCGGGCCCAATAAAGGAGCAAAATCATGGCTCATTCCGGGAAATTTCGCAACAGGTAAATATCTTCTCAGGATAAAAACCGGTGAGAAGGGGTGTTTGGGTGACAGTGGTGTATTTTATATAGTAGAGAAAAAACCTCTGAATATAGGAATAATTCAGGTACAAAAACTGAAAACACCACCCCCTGCTGAAAACATTCCAAGGCACCGGGCACCGGCAATCGGACAACCGTCAAATGCTTCATTCTCAATAGAAAAAATTTATTATGACGTAAATAGTAGTGGGAAACTGACAAATGTGAAAGTGATGATCACTTATAAATCTAAAACCGCTTTCAGTTTCAATAATTATAAAGGTCACCCTCAGGATGGCCCCGTTTACATGAATTGTCTTATATGGAATCCAAAGTGGCCCGATGGACATCCTATCTATGCCGAAAAAGGGCCTCCGACCGGGGAGGTATTATTCAATCAGAGGCTCTCAGTAAAATATGCCGGGAAGAACCATCTGAAATGTACTCCCGAGATCCATAATATCGGCAACGGAATGTTCCAGCTTATCTTTACTCCGGCCCATTCCAACAGGATGCAGGGCCTGGATACATATCAGAAAATGGGGGGAGGAGGCCCTTTCTCACCTCCCCGTCAATGTAAAAATTCTTATCCACCGAAAATGGCCGTAAGGGTATTCATTCATACCAAAGAGGGAGTTAAAAATCTTTATAAAGAGTTTTATCTGAAAAATACTTCAAGAAAAACAATTCCACTTCCCGGGAAGACCGAATCCTGCCCCGGAGGGTTTGTTAATTGGTAAACTTGTTCTAAATTTGAACAATCGTTTTTTAAATAAATCATCAGGATTCATTGTATCCTGATAAGTTGAAACTAAAATCGATAAAAGGAGAAGAAATGAAAAAATCAATTTTACTATTGAGTGTACTTTTAGTATTAACGGGAATCGTATTTGCACAAAGTATCGAGGTTAAATCACCGGCACCTAACGCAACCCTGTTCAAAGGAGAGACGGTCACAATTAGTTGGAAGAATATCGGATGTTCAAGTGCTAATGTGAAGATCAACATATTTAAGAACTCAATTATCCAGGCTAATTTCGTTCTGCAATTAACCGGGAACAATACTGAATCGAAAAAATGGTATATCCCGGACAATTTTCAGGAGGGAAAATATATTCTGAGGATCAAGGCCGATCCTGCACAAACAGGATGCGTCGGTGACAGTGAAGTTTTTAATATAAAGAAAAAAAACAACCTTTCCACAACTTTCAACCCGCCGAAGTTATATAAAAAGCCGGGTGTGGATGTTGTAAAGTTAAAGGGGAATATCGCAATAACCTCCCCGGTAAAAAACGGATCTTATGAGGTAAATAAACCTATGAACATAAGCTGGAATAAGAACCTTGGAGCTAATTCCAAAGTAAACATTTATCTCTGCACTGAGACAGATGATCAGGGAGAGAAGATCTTCTCAGAAACAACAAATAATGGAAATGTACAATGGATACCGCCAAGTGATAAAATTTCATGGCCGGGAAACAGGCCGTATATAAAAATCGTAACTCCAAACAACTTTTATTCGGGGAAAAGCGGATTGTTCAGCATAGTCCCTCCACAGGTCACACCTCCCCATCAGCCAATTAAGAAAACTCTTATTTTGCACCCCAGTTTCAACAATAATCAGACAAGTGATGTCGGGGGTTATCCAAATACAGAATGCCTCTCCACACAATTCCCTACTCCAGGAAGAACACCGGGACAGGGTGAATTGAAGACCGGCCATTTCCAGCAAGGCGGCAAATCAGGAAAGTGCTATTGGCATGCAAACTATAAATTCTTTTCAGAATTAGGGTTTAATATTTCCAGTGTAAAGGGGAAAGAGATACTGAAAGCTGAAATTTCAATTGTTCTGAATGAACATATAATGCAGGGGCCAACAGGGACATTGGGTACAAACGAGTTCTGCAATAGCCAGAGCAGGATATTTGAGGGTAATACTCATATAAAATCGTTCTCAATATTCTCAACAGGTGAAAAAGCAACAATAGACCTACTTGATTCAGTCAAAAGCTGGGCAGGATCAAGTCAAAGCGGTAAATACAACTTAGTCATTAAAGGAAATATGGATAATGTAAATAATGCAACCAGCGTATGTTTGAGATATTATTCAACTCCTTTATTAAAAATAGAATATATGGATTGACCTATAGATAAGGGAGGCTCTTAACGGAGCCTCTCTTTTAACCTTTTCACCTGCTCTCTTAACATAATGGCAGCTTCAAAATCGAGTTGATCGGCCATTTTGTACATTTCCTTCTCAATATTTTTTATCATTAACGGGACATCTTTTTTTGGAATATGTTTTGTGTCCTTAACAATCACCAGCTTTTCTTTAACAGGTTTTATAATCGACTGAGGAGTGATCCCCTCCCGCTCATTGTATGCCTGCTGGAGCTGCCTTCTTCTGTTTGTTTCTGCGATTGCCCCTTTCATGGAATCAGTCAACTTATCCCCGTACAATACGACTTTTGAGTTAACATTCCTTGCAGCTCTTCCTATTATCTGAATAAGGCTTTTTGTATCTCTCAGGAATCCTTCTTTGTCAGCATCCAGTATACCGATAAATCCAACCTCGGGAATATCAAGGCCCTCCCTGAGCAGGTTTATTCCGACAAGGACATCAAAACTTCCAAGCCGCAATTCACGGATTATCTCACTTCTTTCCAGGGTCTCGATCTCTGAATGCATATATCTTGTTCTTATCTTTTTCTCGGCCAGGAATTCTGTCAACTCTTCGGCAAGACGCTTGGTCAGAGTTGTTAGCAATACTCTGTCTCCCCTGGATATCACCCTCTCTATTTCAACTATTATATCCTCCACCTGGCCTTTCGACGGCCTCACTTCGACCTCAGGATCTAAAAGTCCGGTCGGCCTGATTATCTGTTCTACGATCCTTCCCGACTCCTTCTTCTCATAAGGCCCGGGAGTTGCAGAAACAAAAATGACCTTATTATTTCTCATATAGATCTCAAATTCTTCAAACTTTAAAGGCCTGTTATCAAAAGCGCTCGGCAGCCGGAATCCAAAATCAATAAGATTTTTTTTCCTCGAATAATCTCCATTATACATCCCGTGTAATTGAGGGATGGTCTGGTGACTTTCATCTATGACGATCAGGAAATCTTTAAAATAATCGAGTAGAGAATAGGGCCTTTCACCAGGTTTTCGCCCGTCAAAATATACCGAATAATTCTCGATCCCCTTGCAGAATCCGGTCTCCTCGATCATATCTATATCATAAAGGGTTCTCTGCTTCAGACGGTGTGCCTCGACCATCCCGAGCTGGGGAAGCCTCTTGTCGAGGTCAGTTCGGATATTCTTGATAGAATTGCTGATCACATCTTCGGGAATAACAAAATGCCGGGCGGGAAACACATAATAGTTGTCTTTCTCATTGATCTCCTTTCCGGTTATTTTATCCACTTCGACCAGTCTCTCGATCTCATCACCGAACATTTCGATACGGATCATATTGTGATAATATCCCGGAAAAATATCTATAGTATCACCCTTCACTCTGAATCTGCCAGGGACGAGCTCAAATTCATTCCTCTGGTATTGAATGTTTACAAGTTTTTCAAGGATTTCATCCCGATTTATCTTTGCTCCCTTTTTAAGCTCGAAGCCCATCCCCTCAAAATAATCGGGGCGGCCGACACTATAGATTGCTGAGACAGATGCAATAACAATAACATCTTTCTGCATCATGAGAGAGGCGGTCGATTGCAAACGCATCTGTTCTATTTTCGGATTTATCTGAGCATCCTTTTCTATATATTGATCACGCTGAGGGA
The DNA here is from genome assembly GCA_029938635.1 of Candidatus Aminicenantota bacterium. Lineage (GTDB taxonomy): Bacteria > Acidobacteriota > Aminicenantia > UBA2199 > UBA2199 > UBA647. The sequence continues at coordinate 16,440 of JAOZUQ010000021.1, read as the reverse complement.
TATAGGATTCAGGCTGATAATAATCATAGTAAGATACAAAAAATTCAACTTTATTCTCGGGGAAAAATTCTTTGAACTCACTATAAAGTTGAGCAGCAAGAGTTTTATTATGAGCGATAACAAGTGTCGATTTTTTTACTTTTTCGATCACATTTGCAATAGTGAAGGTTTTACCCGAGCCGGTAACCCCGAGAAGGGTTTGATATTTCAAACCTTTTTTGATCCCGCCTATAAGCCTTTCAATAGCCTCCGGCTGTGAACCTCGTGGTTTGAAATCTGATCTGAGCTTAAAATCCATATAACCATTCTATTTCAGTGCGACATGGAATTCAATAGATTTGCAGATTGACATAAAATTGATATTAAACTATATTTATAATATTAATTTTAGGAGTAATCATGATACAGAATATTAGCCAACACCTAATTACTAATGGAATAAAGCCATCTTATCAGCGTATAAAAGTTTATGAATATCTGGTAACAAAGAAAAATCATCCAACCGTAGACATGATCTACAAAGAGTTGCTCCCGGTTATACCCACATTTTCCAAAACAACGGTCTATAACACCCTTGAACTCTTCATGGAGAAAGGGATAGCAATAATGATAACTATCGATGAGAAGGAAACAAGATATGATGCCGACACATCGATACATACTCACTTCAAATGTGAACAATGCTTAAATATCTACGACCTGAAAACAAATCTGACGGCAATGGACATCCCGGAGCTGAACGAACATAAGATCACAGAACAACACCTCTATTTCAAAGGGATCTGCAAATCCTGCCTCACCAAATCCACACCCTCCCATTAACTGTCTATATTTTTTGGGGACGTGAAATCACCAGTACGTAAAGAGAGTGTGAGTTCTCTTTTTTATAGACTCTATAAAACCCAGTTTATTGCATAATCCCTTTCTGTTGGGATTTTGATAATGAGAGATCCATGATCCGGAAAATTTGAATAGATCTTATTCCTTTTTTTTATAGTAAATATGATCTTCAGCTCATCACCCTCTTTACCTTCAAAAATATGTAAAGGTATTCGGGATTCCAGAATTGAACCGAAGAAACATGAGGGTTCAAAATCACCATGTTCGAGATAAATTTTTGACCTGACATCCCCGTTCCCAATTTCCAATTCAAAAGAAAGATCTCCTGTTATGTACTTTTCAGCCTCATCCTTCATTTCAATATTGAGATAAAGGTTCTCTTTATCAAAACAATACTTTATTTTCCTGAATACAGGGTGTGATATATAGATTGCACTGGCCATATTGCCTGTTTCTATCTCCCCGCATCCGAACCATTCATAAATTGAGGTCTCCTTTCCATCAATAACAGGAGAAAGGTACCTGTTTGGATTCTTCTTAATACCATCTCTTTTCTCGATCTTTCCAAATACGGGTATTTCAAGTTCAGCCGGGATCGGCACATCTGCCGTTTTACAAACATTGATCAGATTCTCTCTGAATAATCTGTCAAATGTTTCAAGATCATCAGTATGGTTTTCTGATCCGTACCACCAGAACCAGTCACTCCCTTCAGCTATCAGGATATTTTCCATTATTTCAGGAATAAGTTCGTCCGGAATACTATCTCTATTCCTTTCTATCAATTCTTTTACGATCCTTATCAATTCCCAACCTTTCCTGTCATCTTCATCACCGATCCAGATATTGAAATTCCCGTTTATCCAGGAACCGGCGGAAAACTTATTCAGATTACCGGCCCGGATTGAAGTTGCTTCGGAGAAAGTTATCATATCCACCTTTTCACTTTTCTCTACCAGTGAATAAAATTCTCTGAGAAACTCCCTGCCGCTATCACTATAGAATTCCCAGGCATTTTCTCCATCAAGAATCACCGGGAGGATAATCTCCTCTTTTCTCCCTTCTCCGACAGCTTCTATTTTATTATACAAGTCTCTCGCCGCTTCTTTCTGGTCCCAGTTCTTATAGTGGAACCCTATCAGATCAGAAATATAATTATCTCTGAAAAACATTTTTATATTCCCATTTCTCAGGGTCCAGGGCATGAATTTTGCATTCCCTGTTTCACCGGGTCTGGTTCCCGATTTATCCAGAGATCTTTCAATTATTTTTTCATCGGTAGCAGTCCACTTAATTCCATTGTTTTCTAATATCCCGATCACATCTTCAGAAAGGCTGCCTTCGGAAGGCCAGATCCCATCAGGTTTCCTGTCAAAAGTTTTCTCCATATATACAAGGCCTTTACTGACCTGTAGTTCAGCATCCTCTTTCCAATTAAAATTCAGGTTATACTCAGGCAAAGTCGGATCTGCGGACCGCCCTAATTGAGGATCTATAAGAAGAGGTAGAATCGGATGGTAGTAAGGAGTAGTGGAAATTTCTATATTTTCTTTTTCCCATAATTCCTTGTAGAGCGGAATTATCTTCCCCATTATTTCAAGCTCAATAGCACTGATCATTTTTTTATCGCTATCATTAAAACCCTCTCCCTTCTTTATAAGATCTTTTACCCTGTCATCATTTTCCCTGTAATACTGATCAATATTTGATAAAGAGAACCATACCTGAAGATCTGTCAATTCATTGTCTGAAAATATCTCTCTCCATTTTCCGGTATAATTTCGCCCTCCTTTTTCTGACATTTTGTTGTGAAGAAAATTGTACCTCGGGAATGGTTTGATATGATTATCAAAATTTGCTGAGAAGAAATTCTTCACCAGGAAAGCTGCCTGTTCATTTGTCATATTTTCAGGGTTGATCTCAAATACTTCCTGAAATCTGTCCTTCCTCCCTTCCAGATAGAGTTCGATCTGTCTGAGAAGTGAAGGGACAAGGTTGAAAGTTGCTTTAATACCAGGGAATTCCTCCAGGAGTTTCGCCATTCCATAATAATCTTTAATAGAATGGATTCTCGCCCATGGAAGTTCAAAACGGCCGGTGAATGGAGCTACATACCATGGCTGATGCATATGCCACAATAAAACAAGTTTTACCATAGGGGGATCATTCCCCCTTTTCTTTTAGTTCGGTTAATACTCCGGAAAAGTCTTTAGGGTGAGCAAAGGCGATCCTGGCTTTATGTGCTCCTGTCCTGGGTTCCTTATCAAGCATCCTTATCCCTTTCTCTTCGAGTGAAGTGATCTCCTTCTTAATGTCATCAACTTCATAAGCAATATGGTGTAAACCGCCCCCTCTCTTTTCTATAAATTTAGATATTGGCGAATCATCAGAGAGTGGCTCGAGAAGTTCGATAAAAATGTCCCCTACTTTGAAAAAAGCGACTGTCACTTTTTGTTCCTCTACTACTTCTGTTCCACTGAACTCAAATCCGGGTATATTCTTATATACCTCTATCTCCTTGTTAAGGTCACTTACTGCAATTGCTATATGATCTACTTTTTTTATCATTTTCACCTCCGGACAGATGCTGAATATTAAACTAAATCTTTCTGCAAATCAATCAATTTTAACAACTATCTTGCCTCTGAATTTCCCGCTTTCTGCTAATTCCTGTGCATCTGCAACATCTTCAAGTTTAAATGACTTTGCGATCACCGGTTCCAGCGTTTCGGTCATTGCAAAACCTGTCATGATGGCAAGGTCGATTCCGGAAGATTTCACCATAATGATTTTCGATTTCTTTTTAAACGGAAGAAAATTAAATAACCTGTTTATAATAATACCAAATCCCGGAATCGTCGTTATATATATACCTCTGCTATTTACAAATTTTTTACTTTTTGAGAAAGTTGATTTAGCGGCAGCATCGAAGAAAACATCAAATTTCCTGCCTGATCTGTTTAAATCTTCTTCTGCATAATTAAAAACCTCATCTGCACCGAGATCTTTACACAATTTCATATTATCTTCACTGCAGATCCCTGTAACTTCAGCTCCCAGAGCTTTTGCCAGCTGTACTGCAAATGAGCCTACGCCACCAGTTGCACCATTAACAAGGACAGTACTCCCCTCATTTACGTTACCAAGATAATTTAATGCTTGAAGAGCGGTAAGTGCTGCTATCGGCATTGATGCAGCCTGCTCAAATGAAAACTTTTCAGGCTTCAGTGATACATTGGCAGGATCAGCAATGAGATAGTCTGAATATGCTCCACCTTTCATCGGATTCAGAAATCCATAAATCTCATCCCCTTTTCTATAACCGGCAACATTTTCTCCTGCATTTTCAATAACACCTGCAAAATCTGCTCCGGCATTTTTGGGAAATTTCTTCCCGCTCAGGACCTTCATATCCCCCCGCCGGACCTTATAATCCACCGGATTTATCGATGATGCTTTTACTCTGACCAGAATACTATTCGCACCCGGTTCCGGTTTTTCTACATCCGCAACCTCGAAAACTTCCGGGCCGCCATATTTATTATAAATTATTGATCTCATGTTTTCTCCATCAGGTATTATATCATTTTAATACCGGGTGAAAAATCAAGTGCCGGAATATTATCATTTTTTACCTCCGAAATAACTTATTACTAATTGAAATTCTGTTATAATTATTCTTCAATATTCCACTTACAGATTGAAAGGAGAGAAATATGACAGGCAGCATTGCTCTTATCGGCGCAGGAAACTGGGGGAAAAATCATCTCAAGAATCTTAAAAATCTCGGAGTTCTCCATTCGGTGTTGGAACTATCGGAGGAGATGATCAGCCTCAGAAGATCGGATCATCCGGATGTAAAATTTACTTCTGACGAGAAGGAAATTCTGGAAGATCCAGATATAAAGGGGGTGGTTATAGCGGCACCTGCACATCTTCATTATGAACTTGCAAAAAAATATCTCCTCTCCGGCAAAGATGTCCTTGTAGAGAAACCATTAGCCCTGAAAGTTGAAAATGGGGAGGACCTGGTGAAAATTGCAGAGGAAAAAGGAAGGGTCCTAATGGTCGGCCATATCCTTCAATTTCATGCAGCTGTCATCCGTTTGAAAAAATTGATAGATGATGGAGAATTGGGTGAATTGAGATATATTTATTCCAACAGACTTAACATCGGGAAATTAAGATCGGAGGAGAATGTTCTCTGGAGTTTTGCCCCTCATGATATTTCTCTTATCCTGATGCTGATGGATGGAGAAGAACCGGCAGAGATCACTGCTTTTGGCGGAGCTTATGTCAACAAGAATATATATGATACAACAATGACAACACTGGAATTCACTTCAGGTGTAAAAGGCCATATTTTCGTTAGTTGGCTTCACCCTTTCAAAGAACAGAAACTTGTTGTGGTCGGTAGTGAGAAAATGGCTGTCTTTGATGATGTCAGTAAAGAAAAACTTTTTCTTTATCCCCATACGATAGAACTTGAAGAGGGAAATATTCCTGTTGCTCACAAAGCTGAACCAGAGATTGTCGAGTTTGATACTACTCAGCCGCTTGAAGAAGAGCTTAAACACTTTATAAAATGTATTGCGGATAGAAGCGAACCTAAAACAGATGGTAAAGAGGGTGTCAGGGTGTTGAGGATCCTGAAAAAAGCAGGATTCTTCCTTAAATAACAGGACGATCACGGAGAATAGAATGGAAGAGAAAAAGTATTTTATTCATGAGAGCAGTTATGTGGATGATAATGTTGAATTGGGAGAAGGGACAAAGGTCTGGCACTTTTCACATATCCAGTCCGGAACAAAGGTCGGGAAAAATTGTGTTTTCGGCCAGAATGTAAATGTAGGGAATAATGTGACGATCGGGAATAACATAAAAGTACAAAACAATGTTTCAATATATGAAGGGGTTGAATTGGAGGACTATGTGTTCTGCGGCCCTTCTATGGTGTTCACAAATATTCTGGATCCAAGATGTGAATTCCCTCAGAGGGGGAAGGAGTTCTATGTAAAAACCCTGGTAAAAAGAGGTGCTTCATTAGGAGCAAACTCAACTATCGTTTGCGGTAATACAATAGGGAAATATGTATTTGTAGGAGCAGGAGCAGTTGTAACCAGAGATATCCCCGATTTTGCCCTTGTGACCGGTGTCCCTGCAAAAATATCAGGATGGATGTGCCGATGCGGTGAAAAGCTCAACCTCACAAATAACCCTGGATCAGAAGAAACAGATAAGTGCACCCGCTGCAGCAGAGAATACACAAAAAACAAACTCACCGTTTCCGAAAAAATGTAATACATGGGGACGGTACCTTTTCTATTAACTTTCAGCAAGATGCATGCATACTAAATCTGGAAATACAAGCTTTAGTGCCCTCTCACTTGCTATTTTCAGAAATTGAGTTAAAATAAAAATTAATATTTTCAAGGAGAATAATAATGCAATTTATTGATCTAAAGACACAACAGGACAGGATAAGAGAGAAGATCGAGCTAAATATAAATAATGTACTTGATCATGGGAAATATATTATGGGTCCCGAAATAAAAGAATTGGAATCAACCCTTGCTAAGTATTGCGGAGTTAAACATGCAATTGGTGTTGCAAGTGGAACTGATGCTCTTCTGATCCCCCTCATGGCATATGATATCGGCCCGGGAGATGCAGTATTTACTACTCCTTTCACTTTTATCGCTACTGCAGAAGTAATTCAATTACTTGGTGGAACTCCGGTTTTTGCTGATATTGATCCTGAAACTTTTAATATTGATATTGAAAAACTCGAAGAAGCAATAATTAAAACAAAACAAGAAGGTAAATTAACTCCCAAAGGGATACTTCCGGTAGACCTTTTCGGACAGGCTGCTGATTATGACAAGATAAATAAGATCGCAAAAAAATATGATCTGTTTGTTATTGAGGATGCTGCTCAAAGTTTCGGCGCAACATATAACGGGAAAAGGGCATGCTCACTTACCGATGTTGCTTCTACAAGTTTTTTCCCGGCTAAACCACTCGGTGCATATGGCGACGGAGGTATGATATTTACAAATGATGATGATCTTTATCAGAAAATACTTTCGATCAGGGTACATGGAAGCGGATCTGATAAGTATAACAACATAAGAGTAGGCCTTAACGGGAGACTGGACACTATTCAGGCGGCAGTACTCCTTGCGAAGTTTGAAATATTTGATGAAGAAATCAAGCTGAGGCAAATGGTTGCAAAAAGATACAATGAAGAATTAAAAGATATAGTAAAAGTACCTGTAGTTGAATCACACAATATTTCGGCCTGGGCTCAATATGCAATGCTCCACCCTGACAGGGACAAGATCATTGAGAAACTAAAAGAAGCCGGGATCCCGGTCGCGATCTACTACCCTATTCCGCTCCACCTGCAAGAGGCATTCACTTCATTAGGACTGAATAAAGGAGATTTCCCTATTAGTGAGAAGTGTGCAAGCGAGATATTCAGCATCCCATTCCACCCCTACCTGACAAGAGATGACCAGGACAAGGTGATCGACGCCATAAAATCATCTGTATAAAATGTAACACTTGGGGACGGTACCTTTTTATTATTTTTTTAAATTTCATTTTTTGCCCTATGATATAACACTCGTAGAGAATTAACATCAAATTCTGAAAACAGCTTCATTTTACAAATTTCGCTATACTCTAGGGCTCCTTTTTCCTTAATATCAACAAGAAACAATCTTCTTAGTTTTTTACCTTTATGGGATTTTAGATCTATTTCATCAAGATGTATTGAATGAAAAATTTCAAACTCAGTAATAGTATTTTTGACTGATTCAGCAAGAGTGAAACCAACAAGAAAATTTAGACCCGCTTCATTACAGATTCCATTGTTTTCTGAAAACAAAAACTTGTCTCCAAAGAATCTTGATCTTCTTATCATCTGCTCCTCCAATTTTTTGATCTTTTTGTCTGATACGGCATTAATAAAATTTGTTCTAGATAAAAAAAATTCTTCAACCATCTCTTTAGAAAGAAAAGGGTCTCTTTTTGAATTGAAATAACTACAAATGCTTGACCATCGATATTCAAATGGATTTGAAACATAACTAGATCTTTCAGGATTTTGAAATATATACATTATAAGAGTCGTGAGATAGCTCTCATCCTGGATTAAAGTCGATTTAAATCTATCCTCAAATACATATCCCTTTGAATTGGTGAATTTTCTATAATACTGGCCATAATTGCCATTAAGACTCTTCATGAAATTGGATAGATTTCCCGAAGTGTTTTCAAGTGCAAAATGAAAATGATTATTCATAATACAATAAGCAAAAATTCGTATATTGTACTTTTCAGATTTTTCAGCCATTAATTCAATATATTTTTTTTTCATTTTATTTTCAGAGAAAATTTGCTGTTTATTAAGCCCTCTGTTCATCACATGATGCAAAGCACCTTTCCAGGTTATTCTTGCTTCTCTCATTCAAATATTCCTAAAAATTAACAAAAAAGGTACCGTCCCCAAGTGTTTCATTTTTGCCAGAATGCGGGGAGGTGTTTGTTGTAAATACTATCAGGGGTATTTATGAAATCGGGATTATTCTTCAATTTAAAAGAACCGGATGTGTTTCCTTCATTGTCAATTCCATCCAACTCAAATCCATATAATTTATTAATCTTGTATTGAGGTAATCCGTTTATTTGTTCGATCCCACGCAATTCAGAAATATCTGTTATCCTGATCTTATTATCAGGAAATCTTGTTATCTGAACTACCACATCAACAGCTCTGCTGATCACATGTCTGACTGCTTCGATCCGCATCTCCATTCCCTGAAGGAACATATTTTCCAAAGCAAACATTGCATCCTCACAATTGTTTGCATGGAGAGAACTCATCCCTGAATGGCCGGAATTAAAAGCCCTCATCAGATCAAAAACCTCACCCGATCTTACTTCACCCAGAATTATCCATTTCGGAAACATCCTGAGGGAGTTTTTTACAAGATCCCTAAGTGAGATCGATGTATCATCTTCATAGTAAGCCTTTTTTGTTTCCAGCGGAGACCAATAAGGATTTTGGATATCCAATTCTCTAGCATCTTCTATAGTCACTATAATGTTTTCATCACTAATGAATCCACATAAAAGGTTAAGGAGTGTGGTTTTCCCGGTCCCTGTCCCTCCCGAAATTATTATATTCTTTCCCATCTTTACAATTGTTTGAAGGATATCTATACCAACCTTATCAATAGAACCGAATTCTATAAAATCACTGAAGGTAAGTCTGGTTTCCGGGAATTTTCTTATCGAGATACATGCGCCACTACTGTATACAGGTGAGATCAGGATGTTAATCCGTGATCCGTCATCCAACCTGCCATCCAGGATCGGATAATCAAAATTCAATTTTTTCTTCAGATGCTGTGCGATCGTGTTACATGCAACGATCAGATCAATATCTTCCTCCCATGACCTTTTAACCGGCTTAAGGCCTTCACCAAATCTTTTAATAAACACTTTATCTTTTCCATATATGAAAATATCCGTCACACTTGTATCAATGATGAGATCATATATAGGATTAAGGACAATACCGATCTGATCAAGCGAAGAAAAGGTATCTGTATGTTCCATTATCTGAAGGATTCAAGTACTGAGAATAACAACAACCAGATATCTTTAAATACATCATTAAGTCCTGAAGTTTTCCCTGTTCCGAATCTGTAATAAAAATATTTTCCTGATCTTTTGTTCTTAAAATATACTTCAACAAGAGCCCCGGGAAGTGAAAACGAAGTTTTATTTGCTTCAACATCCAGCAGGCATATTCCTATTTCGATTGGTGATGATTTAGATATTCTCACCTTCTTTTTCCTCAATATATTTTTCAAGGGCCGGATAAATTCCCGTTTAAAAGGATAAGTTTTTTTGTTTGTTCTGATACTCCTGATAAATACAGATGCTGAATCATATTTAAAACCTTCATCAAACTCATATCCGAGGATATCGTTCCCCATAAGTTTTCGGTAAATATGAATATTAAAAAATTTGCCCAATGTAAATTTCTTCAACTTCATATCAGAACTTGATTTCAGAAATGGCCTTCTACTAACAATATCTTTTAAAAGTTGAGCTTTTTGCTCTTTATTCAATTTCTCAAAAATACCGGTTGGATCTGAAGCCCTGAGAAAATTAACTGTTAAAAGAATCAGGATAAATAAACAAAATGTCTTCTTATTTTTCATATTTTTTCCTCACATTTATTTTTTTCTTTATTCCCGGAATTTTGCTTTTGAAATGTCCATGAACCAGCCCGTTTACAGACAATAAAAATATCAGAATAATTGTCATTGTAAATGTGAACACAGAAAGATAATGTATATCTATTCTCAGCATTCTGATGCTATAAGCAAGAGAAATAGCAGCCACATACCATCCTGAAATGAACAGATCACTATTATCCATTTTTATAATACCAAGGCTATCGAAAATTATGCTTTTGCAGGTGGAATGAAATTTTGTTAATAAGTCATTTACTCCGGATCGTTTTCTATTCATATTTCCTCCGGGAATTTTTTTTAATAATATGAACGCTCTGAGATCTTTGAGTATGCTGAGATCTCGATATCCACTGAAAACCTGATCTTCAACTCAGTGCCTGCTTTGACCGTAATAGTAGGAAGAATTGCCAGTGAATCAGATGCCAGCCTGTCATTAAGTGTATTAAAATTATCGGAAGTTCTGTCAATAAAATGAGACAACCCGGATGTCTGGCTTATCTTGTTTTGAGCAAACCCGCTTAAACCATTCAGCGAACCGTAGAGAATTGAAGAACCGAATTTTGCAAAAAAATGGCTGTTTTTTTTGCCCTTTATCCCAAGAGCGCCTGAACCATCAAGAGCGGTCATACCATTGTTCCCGGAACCAAAATTTAAAGAGTGACCATTCGGTAATATCAGTCTGTGAAAACTGATAAAAAGCCTCTTGTCCTGCTGACCGGAAACTTTTTGCGCAAAACCGGTGATCTTTGAATTTGCAGGTATCAGGACAAACTTTCCTGTGCGATCAAGAAGGTCCTTTGTTAAAACAGCTGTAACCGGACTCGATTGTTTGTCATTTACGATCCTGTTCGCTAATACTGCATGGAGAAATTCACCTTCAAATATTGTAAATACCGGATTCGAATTAAAGATAAGCTGCTTTTTATTTGATAACTCCTGCTTTATTTGAACTTTATCAGCCCAGCTTTGATCAATATCATCAGCCTTGTTATACAAGACTTCTCCTCTTCCATTGTTGTATATTCTGGCAGATCTCTGAGTGTTACTAAATGCGAATAGTGTTCCCACTCTATCTCTTTTTATTCCCCTTCGGCTTCTCCCTGCTGATGATACATCCACGGTTTGCGGCTCAGAGAATAGTTCACCGGAGCTCTCATCTTCTTTCTGAAGATAAGCCATAATATCTTCAAACTGATCATCTGTTTCAGTCTCTGTAAATTCACTATTTATACTATCTGCTTCCTGTTCCTCCAATACTCTTTTTTCTTCTTTCTGTTTTGCTAGCTTTCTAAGATCACTGATAATACTTTCCGCATATTCATCAACAGCTGCATTTTTCCCGAGGAAAACATCATCGCTGATCATTCCAAGCTTCTCCTCTTTTGTTTTCTTTTGTTCCTCAAGCAGATCTATCTGTGCCAGCAAATCTCTATTCTCAGTTCTGATTTCCATTTTTCCGGGATCATTCCCGGGGTCATCAACAATTCCATATAAAAAATATGTAAGAACAAAGATCACAATTCCTCCGATCACCATTACAAGTCGATCTTTCGTCTTATTCCCCATTTTTCGGCCCTTCTTCTTCATTCCTCCAAGATTTACATAATTTGATCCAAGATCATTCATTTGTCATTTCCTCCTGATCGTCGATTCATACTTTCCGGCTTTCAGAATTATCATTTCATTCTTTCTGATGACCCTGTGAACGATGTAATAATTTTCCATATCGCTATATCTTACAGGTTCATATTTTGATCTTTTCCCTTTCTCCCGAATAAAGACCGCAGGCCGTATCTGGCTTAGAGGCAGGTATATTTTTGTCAGGATCCCGTCATCTTCCACTTTCTCGATCTTGAAGTATTTATCCCTGATCTTATATCGAGTGTTTATACTCCTGTTGTTCAATACATATCCGGAGCCCTGATCCGGGATCTTTTTATCAGAATTGAAATAGCTGATCCTCTCCCTGATGACAACTTTCTTCACAACATCAGAATCACGATTCCTTATTGAAATCTCCTCAAGAATAAAACTGTATATTTTTGAATTTCCGGTTATAAGGTCAAGTGAAGTATGAATTCCCCGCTTTACAGGAACTACATAGACAAATCTTTTGTTATCGCAATTTATAATCCATTCACCTGTCGGCTCAATAATATCAGCTATCGTTTCGTCAGGAGGGAGGACAAACATAGTGGTACAATTTGTCTCACATCCGATCTTTAATATATTCTTTCCGCTTCTCCCATCACATACTACATTCAGAACTTTGTATTGACGTTGCTCCCCTGGTAATAAACTAAGCCCGGTTATAAATATCATTACCAGCAATATTAACTTTCTAATTGTCATTCCCTTCCTCCCTGTTTAAAAAAATATTTTCCCTGTATTCAACTATTAACAGGCCATGTGCATTACCCTTTTTTCTGATAACCGGTTTTATACGGAGAATTGCGAAATAATCACTATTGCCGCCTGAATCTCCATCAGAAGAGATCAGCCTTTTTCTGAAAAACACCTGGATCTTAAGATCCGGAAGCTTCTCCAGAATTGAAATAGATAGGATTTTGACAAGCCCCTGCATATTTCTGTTTATATAGTCATATCTTTTAGATATAATCAGAGTGTTTTTTATATCAGCCGCTGCCTCTTCAGAAGTTTTCGAAATGGCATTGATCAAATTTGTCTTAACAGTAAGTCTGTTGTAAGTATAAAGATCAGATATAAATCCTGTAACAAAATCGTTTATCTCAGCATTACTTCGAGTCTCACCCTTTGCATCAATGAAGTCAAAATCAACTGCCTTAGCACTCCCGGTTTCCTTATTGATGAATATCGGCAGAGGTTTAACTTCATTGATCTTTCCGGACAATTTGAAGCTGTGGGCAGATAAAAGAATTATTATAAACAGCTCCACTACTATTATAAATTTGTAAGCTGCGTTGATCACAATTCTCGCATTTTTTTCATAAATATAATCACTCATTTATTATCCTTTTGTTTATTCCCGCCTCCGGAGAAGTTTTCCTTCGGATTTGCCCGGGGAATACTTTTATTACTATTTCCTTCCTGTGGTACGTTTACGGGGTTTGAATAAGAACTCTCCCTGGGATTTGCATTCGGGATAGCACCATTATTGCCGGCCGCTGATCTTGCCTTCTCCATAGGACGAGAACTATCTGTCCCTTTCTGTATACCACCTTTTCCTGATCCTGATGAGGAACCTATCCCTTCTTTCAGAGATTTCACTCCACTCCCGACTATCATTCTTGTAGCAGCGACTATGGACACCGTGATACCAATTGTTTTCTCAGCGATATTTCCTGCTGATCCGGTTAAACTTCCTACGATCTTTGACACTGAGAAAATGAGGCCGAATGTCAGGAGAGGGTTGACCATCATCACTCCAATACTTTCAATTGTGTTAGACATACTTCGGGATGAAGGATCATCTATGGTCGAGTTATTAATATCCACACTACCGGAATATAAAGAGGCTGTTATTTTCATGATCATCATATATGCAGGTATGGTAAGGAAGACGGATAGTAAGATCACAGCCCACTTGACCCCTGTTCCCCGAAGATCAGGAGATAAGAACATGGCAATGAATACCGGGCCCATTACCAGGGTAAGTGCAAGAGAAGCATAGGCTCCGGCAATGAAAACAAGAATAAGAACCATTGCAAGATATATGAATAGAAGCCCCAGTCCACTGAGAATAGCAAGAACTATAGAGAGGAAAAACCCTGTCAGACTCCCGCCTGATTCCTTGTCAAGTTCAAGAGATGTCCTCTGACTTTCAACACCCTCTTCATATCCTTTATTTATCCAATTGTTCACTTCTTCAAATCTCGGAACCATCTCCTTTCCGACTATAACAGCCCCGGAATATATATTTTTTGACAATCCGTTAAAATTCAATAGTATTGTCCCTATGAACAAGATCAGGATGAATTTTTTCCCCAGATTTATCCCCTGCCCGTTAGTAATATCTATCGCCTCTTTCAATATCTCGATCACAATGAGTAGAAAAAAAACAGAACCTCCAAGCGGGAGAAAAATATCAAGATATTCAAAGATTGAATCTCCGAAGATCTTTATCAGGTTTTCAAGCATCTTTGTCATATTAGTTCACCAGATTCTCGGTTAGGTCTCCGGTTATTTTAAATAGAAAAAGGACCATAAAAATCATAAGAATTGCAGGTACGAAATTTGAAAAAAGTCCAACTATACCCCCTGCTTTTTCATAAATATCATACTGATGATCAACTATGAACCGGTGAGATATTTTCAGAATCACAGAATACATAAAAAGGGTCATGAATTTTGAAAAGACAGATTTTATCCATCCGATCCCTGTTGACCTGGTTTCAGGCGACATCATAAGGGAGAGCGGCACAGGGCCCATTGAGAGGAGAATAAGAAAAACCACATATGTCCTGCAGATTATCAGTATAATAATTATAAGGAGGATAAAACATATAAAATAGGAGACTGAAGTAAACATCATCCGAAGTACATAGTCCAGATTAAATTTTGAAGTATCAACTCCGGAAACAAGATTTATATAAAAATTGACACCGGTCGGACTTGGACCCAGCAGATTGGAGTCATGCCTGACGGTCACATAATTACTCAATGCTGCAAAATTTTCTTTCAGGCCGGAATCATTAACAAGTGATGAATTTATTCCATCATAGATCACAGGAAAACTGATAAGGACAACAAGAAAAATTATATATGTGATAAATTTTACACCAATAGTAAAACCGGAGCCGGATACAAGATCAACAGCAGATTTTACAATTTCTATCATAAGAAGCAGTATCAGGATCCCCATTGCCAGATCAATGAAGTAAGAACTGAATTCAGATATTTTACTGATCACAATATTCAGAATTGTTTCCAGTATCTTCCCGTCATTCATTTTCTTTTATCTGATCCGGGACCTGCATTATTAATTCTCAGGCGGGAAGCATGATTTCGATTACTCATGTTTTTATCCATTAAAGAACTTCTTATCCCGATCTCAGTCTGAGCATTTACCAGAGAAATGAGCTCGATCATCTGTTTTTCGATCTCATAATCAATTATAACTTCAAGCCCGATCAACCTTCCCATCCTGACCTCATCACGCCCCTTCGGCCTAGAAAAGTTTTTTATATACTTCTTTAGTTCGACAACCTTTTTCCCCCTGAGTTTTTGAGATTCCCTCGTATTCCTGAGAAGAGTAATCAGAGATTCAATTTTACCGAGGTATTCAATTCCATCATTTATATTCTCATCAGTATTTTTTTTGAAATTCGCATTTAAAATATATTCAGAATTATCCTTGTAGTGAGATGTATAAAACAGATTAGGGAATTCCTTCTTAAGTTTGCCCGGATCCTTAAAAATATTTTTCCACTTCGTTCCCATATCATCAGAATCAACATTCTGTCCGCTATAGATCTGATCCGTTTCCCATGTGTCAAAAACATCAAGTTCAGTTAATGAAAATTTTGTATAGTATTTTGCCCATTTTTCCTTGTAGAAATTAATGAAATCTTCATAAAAATCATCCATCTTATCCGAATATTGTGTGATCTTCGTTGATATTTTTCCCATAAGATTAACCACTTCCAGCAGGTCAAAAGCGAATGGAAATATATTCCAGGAAAAAATTATCAGAATGAGAAGGAATACAATAGATCTTTTCATAATTACATTACCCCATTCAGGTCTTTCTCAGCTTTTTTCCTGTCCTCATGGATCTCTATTTCCCGCTTTTTTGCCAGATCCATTCTGATTATCTGTTCCTTCAGGGTTAATTCCATTTTCATTCTCATAGAGGTGATCAGAAGGTCCAATTTAACCAGTTGTTCCAGTTTCAGATTACAGAGCAGCCCGATAAGTTTCCCTGTTGAACGCTGGTTGCTGAATTTTCTGATCAAACTTTCAACACTCTTATATTTTTCTTTACCCTTTGAGATCACTTTTCTAGTATCTGCTATCATATTCAGAACATTTTCATATTCTTCATATATATCCTCCTCTCTGGCAATCCGGTAATCTACACGCTTTTTATACTCCGTATTTTTCGAATATAGTTTACTGGCTCTAAGCGGTGACCGGTCTTTCAGAAATGGGAGCTTTTTGAAGAGATTTTTTGAGTCTTCCCATATCTCTTTCCAGGAATCATCTTTTGAGGCCCTTACATAGGGACTATTAAAATAGAATTCGATTTCTTTAAAATTCAAGAGGAGATCGAGCGCTTCTCTTTTTATCCCACTATGAATTTTTGCAAATTTCCCCTTGAACTCTTCAAAATCATCTTTTAGTT
>JAOZUQ010000020.1 GCA_029938635.1 Candidatus Aminicenantota bacterium | reverse complement strand
AATAAAAAATCAGTCTGTACTCTTGACTATTATATTCTAATGGGCGTCCCCCTTCCAGTTTTGACAATCATACTGGAGGCGAATATAATTGGTATTAATGAAAAATGGATCAGAAAAATATTTTGATATAGCAATAGAAGAAGCAAAAAGTGGCATTGATTCAGATGAAGGTGGCCCTTTCGGTGCTGTTATTGTAAAAGATGGTAAAATAATTGCTTCAGCACATAATGAAGTGATAAAGACCAATGACCCTACAGCACATGCAGAGATTCTTGCTATAAGAAGGGCATCCGAAAAGCTTTCCAGGTTCGACCTTTCTGACTGCACCATTTATTCAACCTGCGAGCCATGCCCGATGTGTTTCTCCGCAATACACTGGGCCAAAATAAAAAATCTTCACTATGGATGTGATAACACGGATGCTGCACAGATCGGGTTTGACGATAAATTTATTTATGATGTTATAAGGGGAGTTTCAAACAACCAAAAAGTGAATTCTATCCAGGAACACAAGGAAAAGTGCATGTTATTGTTTGAAATGTGGGAAGAAAAAAAAGATAAAGTTCAGTATTGAACTCAGCCTCTGATTTCGGGAAATCTGCTTATCAGAACTCTCAATAATTTATGAATGTACACATCTGCTATTCTTACCCGCTTTTCATCATCTCCTCTCACATAGAACCAGAATGATGATAGTCTGCTTAGTGCCTTAAACAATTTGTGATAACTCTCCGGAACAGGTTTATCAGCTTGTCGGATCAATTCAGTTATCTCATTGATCGCACTTCTCATTTGCCCTCTGAAGTACCACAGATTGATTTTTTTTTCTCTTCGCATTTTCTCAAATTCTCTCTCCATGGCAATAACAACATCTTCCTCCTGCATAAGCTCAGACTGGAATGCAACCAGTCTTTTGAATTCATTAAAATGATCTGAATTCAAATCACGTTTCATATCATCTTCAGGAAGGTCATCAATGATCTTTACAAGATATTGCAGAAGTTTTTTACTTGCACGATACCTGTTCCTTTTTCTGAAAAATTCAGTAGTACTCTTATCGAGAATATTCTCTTTATCTCTTTTTAGAACAAATTTTCTAAGATTATCTTCCACCATGGTCTCAAGATAATGCATTATCTCGATTTTTAATTTCGCGATATCTTTTTTACTCGGAAGGGTTTCAGGTCCGATCTCTTTACCGATATTCAATCTGCTTATTCCATTTGCATCCATTTCCATTATGAAATATATAGTACGTTAATTTTTTTATGTCAATGCCGCGCGTTTCGTTCGGGTTTCCCACCGTTCCACTTGAATTTATCGGGTTTTTATAATAATATAAGCCTTAAACTCAATATCATTATACTTAAAACAAATGGTATGAAATCTATTAATAGATATGGAGGTTTGGACAAATGTTAAGATCAATGAGAAAAGACTTCAAAAAATACTCATGGACCCTGTGGCTGGTTATAATTGTATTTCTACTCGGGTTCTCTTTTACAGATATTTTTACCGGAGGAAGCTCCAGTGAAACTATTATAGCTAAAGTTGGAGAGCAGGAGATAAATGTGGAACAATACCAGAAGCGGTTGTTCCAGGTTCTGGACAATTACAAGAATCAGATGAAAGGCAATTTTAACAAAGAATTGATCACACAGATGAGATTACCCGAACAGATACTTCAGAATCTGATCAATTCAGAAATAATACGAAATGAAGCAAAAAAACTGAGCCTTCGAGCAACTAAAAGTGAATTAAAGAAAATGATAGTGAACTTCCCTGCTTTTCAGAGGGAGGGAAAATTTGTCGGCATTAGTGAATATAAAAGATATCTTGCCATTTTCAGAACCAATGCCAAAGACTTTGAGGCAGACCTCAAAAGTGATATTGTAAATGATAAACTAAAAGAAGTAGTAACAGCTTCAATTATCGTCGATAATACTACACTCAGGGAGAGATATAAAAATGAGAATGATTCTGCCGAATTAGATTATGTTAAACTTAAGATCAACTCAATAAAATCAGATTTTTCAACTTCTGATCAGGAATTACAGAATTATTTTGAAAAAAACAAGATAAGTTTCAAAACTCCGGAAAAAAGAAAAGGAAGTATTATTGTATTGAAGTATGACGATTTCAAAAAAGATCTTAAACTTAATGACACTGATTTTCATGATTATTTCAGACAGAACAAAGAACAATTCCAGATTCCTGAAAAAACCAGAATTTACAGATTATTCGTTAACTATACTGAAGACAATAGAGAAGAAGTATTGAAAAAGATGGAAGACCTGAAAAGCGATCTCAATGTAGAGAACTTCGAGTCTTTTGCACGCCTCCACTCAACAGATATTAAAAATAAAGATGGTGGAGACTGGGGATATTCAGAATGGAAAAGTTTCACTTCCCAGGAACAAAGTATAATCAATTCACTGAAGCAGAGTGAAATTTCGGACCCTGTTGATACCCTGTCCGGATTCGCAATACTTTTTGCAAAAGAGAAGACATCAGAGAAGCAGGAACCTTATGAAACTGCAAAACTGAAGATAAAGAATATCATGGAAAGAGAAGAGTTAAAAAAGATAGTAAAAACAAAGCTTGATAAAGCTTATGCAAAAGTTAAAGGGGCAACCGACCTTTCAGCTATTAGCAAAGATAAATCTCTATCGATCATAGAAACGGAATATCTGACAAGTGGAGAAGCTGTAAAAGATGTGGATCAATTTGGATATCTTTCAAGAAAATTTTTTAATATGAATGAAAAAGAGATAAGTTATCCGGTAGAATTTATGGATGGGATTGCAATTGTTCAACTAAATTCAGTCAAAGAACCTGAAAATGAATTATTTGAAAATGTGAAGGGAAAAATAAAGGATCTTGTTATCGCGGACAAACAGATTATTGATGCTATCAGCAAATCTGAATCATTCTCATCCTCTCTTAACAACTTTTCAGATAAAGGCCAGATTGAGTCTTATCTTAAGAAAAATGACATGAAGCTTGAAAGTATTACTTATAAGCGTGGAAATGAACTTGCTGACCTCGGGAAAGTTGAAGGGCTTGACACTATTGTATTCACTGGTGAAGAAGGAAAGTTCTCAAAACCGTTAAGGATCGGAGATAATATTGCAATTATCCGGGCCAAAAAAATAAAAGTTTCATCTGAAGCAGACTTTAAAAGAGAAAAAGCCCAATTTTATAAGAAAAAACTTGAAGATATTAAAAACAATTATTTTATTTCCTATATTATGAACAAGAGAGCAAAATATCAGATAGGGATTAACCAGAAACTTTACGATAAGATCAGGGAGTCAGTTGTTGCCCGTTTTAACTAGGAGGCTCAGATGGAAAAAGAGAAAATAGCCCAGTCCATAGATATTCTTAAAGAATTAGATATCGATATGTGGATGATAGTTGAGAAAGAATCCGAACTTTTGGCAGACCCTGTTATGGATTTTGTCATCGGTACCGGTGTAACCTGGCTTTCATTTTTCATTTTCACAAAATCTGGTGAAAAGTATGCAATTGTAGGGAATCTTGATAAAGAGAAGATAGAAAGTCTTGATCTGTTTGATAAAGTTATACCTTATACAAATTCACCAAAAGAAAGTCTTTTTGAGATCATGGGGGATAAGAACCCATCGAAGATCGCACTGAACTACTCTGTTGACTCTCCATCCTCAGACGGACTTACATACGGGAAATATCTAAAACTCCAATCCCTTTTTGAGGGTACTGACTATATGAACCGTATCATTTCAGCTGAAGAATTAATATCAAAATTAAGAGGAAGAAAATCAGATGAGGAAATTAGAAGAACAGAAAAAGCCATCGATATCACTCTAGACATTTATGATAAGGTTACTGAATTTGTAAGGCCTGGTATGACAGAAAAAGATATAGCCGCTTTTATAACAGGTGAACGTGAAAAACTCGGCCTTAAACCATCCTGGGAAGAAGAAATGAACCCTTCAGTATTTACAGGGCCTCAGGATACAGGAGCTCATTCAGGACCCACTGACAGAAAAGTGGAAAGGGGGCAGGTTTTTAATATTGACTCCGGAGTGATAGTTGAAAAATATTGTTCCGACCTTCAGAGAACATGGTATGTATTAAAAGAGGGAGAAACTAAGCCTCCAGCCGTTGTTATGGACGGTTTTGATACAATTGTTAAATCGATACAATTATCATTCGATGCAATAAAACCAGGTGTCAAGGGCATCGAAATAGATACGATCGCAAGAGACTATATCGTTTCCCGTGGATATACTGAATATCCCCATGCTCTCGGACATCAGGTCGGCCGGACAGCACATGACGGAAGTGCTCTTCTTGCTCCATCCTGGGAAAGATATGGAAAGCTCCCATATCTTGAACTTGAAGAGGGTCAGATATTTACCATTGAACCAAGGCTCTATCTGAAAGATCATGGCGTAGTAACAATTGAGGAAATGCTTGTCATTACTGCCGAAGGAGCACGGTGGCTTTCCGCACCACAAAAAGAGATTTACCTTATAAGATAGCAGGCCCATCCTGTATTCAGAAAGTACCGCAAAATGAGAAGATCTCCAAAACCTGACTGGCTCAGGATAAAAATTCCTGCCGGTGAGGATCTTTTTAAATTAAAAAAAGATCTCACTTCAAGAGGACTTCATACAATTTGTCAGGATGCAAAATGCCCGAATATGAGTGAATGCTGGAATAAAAACCATGCAACATTTTTAACACTTGGGAATATATGCTCACGAAATTGTGGTTTCTGCTCAGTTGAATCCGGGCAATGTGAGGAGCCTGACAGGTATGAACCGGAGAAAATATCAGAGATGGTGAAAATAATGGGACTGAAATATGTAGTAATAACTTCGGTAACCAGAGATGATCTGAGCGATGGTGGTTCAGCACATTATAAAAAAATCCTGGATAAACTTAAGCAGGATTTCCCCGATCTGAAGATAGAGGTTCTGATCCCGGATTTCAATGGAGATCAAAAAGCTATTGAGACAGTTCTACAGGGAAATCCTGATGTTCTTAATCACAATATAGAAACTGTCCGGGAACTATATAAATCAGTTAACCGACAAGAAGAAAACTACAATATATCACTTTCTGTCCTCAATTATTCAAGTTCGAGGAAATTTATCACTAAATCAGGAATAATGGTTGGAATGGGTGAAACCACTGGACAACTTAAAGTATTATTCAGTGAACTTCTTGAAAACGGTGTCGATATTCTGACTATCGGACAATATCTTCAACCAACACCTGGAAATATTAAAGTAAAAGAGTATATTACTCCTGAAAAATTTCTTGAACTAAAGGAGATGGGTGAAACAATGGGATTCCGTGCTGTTGAATCAGGCCCATTTGTCAGAAGCTCGTATAATGCATCAGCACTTTATTCAAAAGTCAGTGGGATTTTGTGAAATATCTGCTAATTGCAAAATCGGTTTATCTCTTGAATAACTCTCCTGAAACAAGTATACTAGTTTAGATGAAATTCGGAGAAGTCCGGGGAAAGGGCAGATAATGAGATATCTTATTTTCAGTGATATTCATAGTAATCTTGAAGCTTTCGAAAAATTACTATCTCTGAAGATCACAGATTCAATTGATAAATTTCTGTTTCTCGGGGACCTTGTTGGATATGGCGCCGATCCGAATGATACAATTTCTCTTTTCAGAAGTATGAAAAATACTTGTTCAATAAGGGGAAACCATGACAAAGTAATCTCCAATCTTGAATCATCTTCACTCTTTAATCCTGTGGCTGCTTTCTCTGCGGAATGGAGCAAAGTAAAACTATCTGATGATAACAGAAAATTTCTAAAAGAACTGAAAAAAGGCCCGGTTATAGTTGACCACTTTCTTACAATTTGTCATGGCTCGACTTTTGATGAGGATTATTATGTTTTTTCTGTATTTGAGGCAGTAGAATCTTTAAAGTTTATGAAGACATCAATAGGCTTTTTCGGTCATACACATTTCCCTGTTATATATTTTCAGAGGAACAACAAACTTAATGCTATTCCGCTGAATTCAGACAAGAAGATAAAGCTTGACCCGAATACCAGGTATCTTATAAACCCAGGATCAATCGGGCAACCTCGGGACAAAAACCCCCGGTCAAGTTTCATAATATACGATTCAGACAAAAGAGAGATTATATTTTCCAGATATGAATATAATGTTAAAAAAACGCAAAAAAAGATCAGGGCTGCCGGACTTCCGGAACTACTTGCCAGCCGCCTTGAATCTGGGGTATAAACAGGTGATAAAATGTCCGATAAAGATAATTTAATTTCAAAAATTGAAAATACAAAAAGCGGTATTTTACAGGAACTCGAAGAATTGAAAAAACTTTCCTCCTCCCTCGGAGGCGGTCAAACAATTGACGACCTTTATTCATTTGTGAAAAAAATATCATCCTCGGTCAACCAGATCAATCTTATATCCAACCTCCTGAGAGGGATAAATCTCTTCTGCAGCAGGGCAGCTATCTTCCTGCTCCGGGATGATAAACTGGTAGGCTGGGGCGGATCCGGGATTATGGATGGGGAATCTCCGATGAGGGATAGTGATCTAAAGAAAATATTCTTTTCTTTATCAGCTGATACTGTTTTTAAAGATGTGCTTGAACAAAAAAGCCCCTATAACGGAGATCCACAAAAACATAAAGATAATCATCTTATTTACAGCCGATTCGGAAACATTACTCCTGATTCTATACTTGTGATACCATTTTTTGTAAAAGGGAAACCTCAGGCTGTGGTTTATGCCGATGCTTTATCAGGTGCCAGTTTGGGAGTTAAAGAGATCGAAATAATTTCAATTGTAGGCGAGATGAGCCTGGACCTCCTCCCTATCCGCCAGCGGATCATAACTAAAGTAAAAACCCAGGAATATCAGGACGAACCCCAATCAAAATCCGATTCATTCGAGAAAGTAGTTGTTTCTGCGGAATCTAAACCCATCGAGATTAAGGAAAGCGATCCGGAACGACTCGCCAGAGTAATTGTTAATGATATGATCCTTTACAACAAACAGCAGGTTGAAGATGCTAGAGCGGGTAAACGGGTTTATGACGAATTGAAGGGAACCATACTCCAATCCAAGGAACTCTACCTTAGCAAACACAAAAACCTGAGGCCATTTGAGGTTCAATTGGTAGAAACTCTAGCAGACGGGGACAGGGAAGCATTGAACGGATATAATTTTGAGACTATTTAAGAAAGATAAGTGGTTGCAATATATCTTTGAATTAGAACTAATCTTAATCGTATCAATTGCTCTCTCATTATTGATCACAATCATGCTGGGTAGCAATAATAAAATCCATCATAATAATATGGGGGATTACAATTCAGGGATACTGGAAAAATACAGGATATTCTCAACAATCATTAATCTGAAACCTGATGTCAGATATAAACCTGCTGGTCCTCCTGAAACTAACGATGATTTTGTCAATAACTTCCTGACCTTAAGTACTCTTAATTCAGAATTAAAGGAAAAAAGTTACGGCATAATAGATGACTTTATAAAGAATTTTAAATCTGAGGATAATTATCTCAAAACTGAAAAAGAGAAGCTTCATCTGAAGAATCTTTTCATTAAAAAAAGATATTCCGGATATATAAGTAAATACAATAACGGGAATTTCGGATTTAATTATGATGTGATGCTTCTGAAATCATATCTGAATCTGAAAGATGAAAAAGCTTCCTTCGAAATTTTTAAAAAGCTTTATATCTCACACAGTACAAAAAAGATCAGAGAACATATTACCGAGAAAGAAATAATCGGATTAATGAGCGGGATCGACCAGTCTTTCTGGAACCGGAAACTGGAAATTATGATGAAAAGTAACAGATTATCAGAATTCAGGAATATCAGTAAATATATAAAGGACAGACACCTTGTAAATTTCATATCTGCTGAGATAGCATATTCAAAGAAGAGATATTCCGGTTCAAAAGTACTTTTATCAAGGATAAGATCTGCGAGGTTAACTGCCGGGAAGGAGAAACTCCTTCTTAAGATGAGAATAAGGGATGATGATTTCTCAAATATTGATCAGACCCTTGAAAAGATCATGTCTGATAAAGATATATACAAACAGCTTCTTCTTGATATCGCATCGCTTTTCCTTATAAAAGGTGAAACCGATTTGTCAATCGAGTATTTTACCAGATATATATCAGTTATTAGAGCAAATGGAAATAATTATGGTGAAAATTACTGGAGGGCTTTATGGGTCACGGCCTGGCTTAAGATCAAATCCGGAGATGATAAAGGTGGTGCTGATCTTTTTCTTGAAGGAAGCCACTCCCCTTTATTACCATACCGGATTGCAAATTCATTCTGGGTTTCCTTTATAAAAGGCAAGATGTTTCCGGGGATAAGTGAATTCCCTTTCACCTATTATTATGCCCGCTTCTCGCAGGTTAAGGACGGAGGAAAAAGATTAAACCTCTCAAATTTCAAAAAACTATTCAACAAAAAAAGCACTGCCCCATTTCTTGATATAACAGAGAATATTAAAAAATTATTAAAGTTCGGACTTTCTGAAGAGGCATTAGAATACATCTCATGGATAAAGGATAATGAAGAGCTTCCGGTTGAAGATATGAATTCCGTGAAGCTTATTGAAACATTGATCTATCTCAAACTTGGAGACCATTACCATACTTTCATTTCATTTAGAAATAATTTCAGTGATTACTCAAAAATAGTACTCCCGAACTTTTTGAAAGAAATATATCTACCATTGAGATATGAAAAAATTATTGATAAATATAGTTCTGAATACGATGTAAGTAAAGAACTGATTCTTGCATTGATCAACAGAGAAAGTATGTTCAGGCCAAATATCATATCTCCAGCAAAAGCAAAAGGCCTGATGCAGATGATAGATAGAACTGCTGCACTGACTGCCAGAAAAGTAAACATAAGATTGAGACGAAATGATATTTATAAACCGGAGGTGAATATCAGACTGGGAGTAGCCCATCTAAAAGAGCTTCTTGACAAATATGGAGGAAAAATATACCTTGCTCTGGCCGCATATAATGCAGGTTCCCACAGAGTTAAACAATGGCTGGAAGATTTTGGAGATTTTGAGGAAGAAAAATTTATAGAAATGATACCATTTTCCGAAACACGTAATTATATAAAGAATATCCTGAGAAATTATTTTTACTATAAATACTATTATAACCCGGATGAGTGGGATAATATAAAGATCTGACAAATCAGGAAAAAGAAATGGCTGAAAGTAAAAAGAATGTAGCAATTATTTTTGGAGGGATGTCTGCTGAGCATGAAGTTTCGATCCGTTCAGCCGGAGCAATTTACAAAAATATCGACAGAAACCTTTTTAACACATCTCTTATATATATAAACCGTGATGGGAGATGGTCCTTTATCAGAGAGGAGAATATAGGGAATCCCGAAACGGATACTGCTGAGAAGGGAAGTTTCCTCCCATGGGAAAAAAGTGGCATAATCTCAAATGATATTGATATTTATTTCCCGGTTTTACATGGCCCGAATGGAGAGGACGGCAGGATCCAGGGGATATTTGAAATGTCAGGTGTACCCTTTGCAGGAGCCGGATCTTTGTCTTCGAATCTTGCTATGGATAAAGTAGTATCTAAGATCCTCTTTGAACAGGCAGGACTTTCAATAACAAAATACAAAGTATATATAGAAAATGATCCTGACCTTATAATCGAGGAGGTTGAAAGTTCTTTGGGTTATCCCTGTTTTATCAAACCGTGTGCTCTTGGTTCATCTGTTGGAATATCCAAAGCAGAGAATGTGAGAGATCTGGTCAAAGGAATAAACGAAGCATTCAAATATGATATAAAAATAATAATCGAAGAAGCAATTGCGGGAATGGAGTATGAAGTTTCGGTAAAAGGTAACGATGTCCCTGTAGCATCCAGAGCAGGTTCATTTATCCCCTCCAAAGATTTTTATGACTATGAAGATAAATACATTCTCGGAAAAACTGAATTTCAGATTCCCGCCGAGTTGCCGGTTGATAAAGAAGATGAACTCAGAGAGGCTGCTCTAACTGCATACAGGGCACTCTTTCTGAATGGATTCTCCAGAGTAGATTTTTTTGTTGAGGAGAAAACCGGAAGGATCATTATAAATGAGATAAATACAATTCCCGGATTTACTGAGATAAGTATGTTTCCGAAACTATGGACAACTGAAGGATTATCATTTAAATCTCTGATAACAGAGATTATCAATCTCGGGTTTGAACACTCGGAAAAAATATTTTCAAGGTTAAATAAACCTGAATAAAGCATGATTATTCTTTCACTTGATTACGGAGAGAAAAGAATAGGTGTTGCCATTGGTAATTCCGAACTAAGGACATCAACTCCAATAAACCCTGTAAAGAATACTAATAAAGAATCACTTATAGCAAAGTTAAAAGAAATAATTTATGATTATGAAGTAACATTTGTAGTTCTTGGTTACCCGTTGAATATGAACGGCTCAGAGAGTCTCATGTCAAAAAAAGTGAATAAATTTAAAAATCTGATCACTTTGGCAACAGGGTTGAAAGTAAAACTCATTGATGAGAGGCTTACAAGTTTTGAGGCGGAAGAGATGCTGAAAAATTCCAGAGGAGACATCAGGAAAAGTAAAAACCTCATTGATTCTGTGTCAGCCCATATTATTTTAACTGAATATATGGAGACAATATGAAAAAAATCCTATTAATTTTTCTTTTAATACTTTTGGCAATTCTGATATTTACGGGATATGATTTTTATAGAAAGGCAACATCCCCTTACAAAGGATTTGACGGATCGATCAAAATAGAAATACCCGGAGGTTCCACTGTAACAGAGATTGCAGGTATGCTGAAAAAGAAAAAAATAATACCGAACTATCTCTATTTCAGGATCTATTACAAATTGTTTCATTCAGGATCATTCTTTAAAACAGGAGAATATGATTTCAGCAAACCCCTCACAATAGAGCAGATTATACAAAAACTTATAAAAGGTGATGTCGTCTTATATAAGATAACTATCAAAGAGGGTATGACGATCGATGAAACAGCGGAATATCTATCTCAGAATCATGGGATAGATTATAGAAAATTTCACAACTCGGCAAGGAAGGTTTCTCTTATATCAGACCTCGATGCAAATGCCGATGATCTTGAGGGATATTTGTTCCCGGAAACATATATGATCAGTAAAGGGACAACTCCGGGCGATCTTCTTAAAACAATGATAAATAACTTCAGACAGAGTTTTTCTGAAAGCTATAGAATAAGAGCCGGTGAACTGAACCTTAGTGTCAGAGAAATTCTCACTCTTGCCTCCCTTATCGAGAAAGAAACTTCTTCAAGAGAAGAGAGATTTTTGATATCTTCCGTTTTCCATAACAGACTCAGAATTGGTATGCCCATGGGATGCGACCCCACTATCATCTATGCATTGAAAAAGGAAGGGAAATGGGATGGAGATATCAAATGGAAGGACCTTAAGATGGATTCACCATACAACACGAGAATCCACAGGGGGTTACCTCCGGGACCCATCTGCAGCCCCGGAATCCATTCGATCGAGGCTGCTCTATTTCCTGAAAATTCAAAATATCTTTATTTTGTAGCAAAAGACCGGAAAACACACTATTTTTCTAAGAACCTTAAAGAACATAATTGGGCTGTCCGAAAATATATCCTCAAGAAAAAAAAATAATTCCTGTCTTATAATTAATTAAATATTTATTTTACTCTCTTTGAATCCCAGTACAGGTAATAAAGAAGGATTGCGAACATTATAAAACCGAGATACTCAGCTCCGGCGGATTCACTCCAATGCTCAGTTCCGATCGCCTTCATCATGGTCCATCCTTCACCGAAAATGTTCTGACCTATAAAAACAATCGTAGCAGCGAGTACTCCCATTATCGCTCCGCCGGCTATAAACCCGGAGGCAATGAGTGTACCACGCTCCTTCCTTTCAGAAACAAGTTTTTCATCTTTGGAACTTTTACTGATCAGATGAGCAATAATTCCTCCTGCCAGTATTGGTGTGTTCAGATATAGGGGCAGGTACATCCCGAGAGCAAAAGCTAATGGAGGTATCCCGATGAATTCCAGTATAATCGCAAGGAGAACTCCTGCAAGGTAAAGCAGCCATGGAGCTGGTTGTCCGGTCATTAGAGGCTTCAGGACAGCTGCCATTGCAGAGGCCTGTGGAGCTTCGAGTCCGCCCGGTCCAAAACCATAGGTTTTATATAACATAAGGATTACGAGTCCGACCGAAGCTGCAGAAAGAAGAGTACCGAGGAACTTGTATCTCTGCTGCACTGCAGGTGTAGTACCAAGCCAGTAACCTATCTTCAGATCGGTTATAAAACCCCCGGCCATGGATAGCGCAGTACAGACAACACCACCTATTAACAGAGCCGCAAGCATTCCCTGTTCACCCTTTAATCCGATCGCAACAAGGATCACCGAAGATATTATCAATGTCATTAAGGTCATCCCGGAAACAGGATTTGTACCGACTATAGCTATAGCCCTGGCAGCAACCGTAGTAAACAGGAAAGATACGATAGTAACAATGGCAAGTCCTATAAGTGCATGAACAATATTTCCACCCAGAACACTGATCAGAAAAAATGAGAATATACCAAGCAGAGTGGCCATTATCAGGATAACATTCCATTTCATGCTGATATCCTTCTGGAGCCTGTCAGTTTTAACGGTCTCGGACTTATCAGAGCTCGATTTTCCCGTTATCTCATTTGCAGCAAGTTTAAATGCACCGCCTATGATCTTCCTCGATTTTATTATTCCGATTATTCCTGCTGCTGCGATCCCTCCTATCCCGATGTGCCTTACATATTCACTGAATATTTCCTGCGGCATCATATCGACAATGGGCTTTGCAGCATTTAGAATGGGCTCCGGGTTGAACTGACCAATATAGAAAATAGCAGGAACAAAGACCCACCACGCAAGAAATGATCCTGAAGCAATAATAAGAGCATATTTTAATCCGATGATATACCCGAGGCCCATAACAGCAGAGCTGGTTAGAATATTGAACTCGAGTTTTACCGAATCAGCAATTGCTCTCCCCCATGGGGTAACGAGAGTTGAAACTTTCTCTTTCCAAAGTCCGAATCCTGATATAAGGAAGTCATATATCCCTCCGATCACAAGAGCTTTCACCAGGATCTTAGCTTTATTGCCACCGGATTCACCGGCAACAAGCACTTCTGTTGTTGCAGTTGCTTCGGGGAAAGGGAACTCACCATGCATATCTTTGACAAAAAATTTCCTGAATGGAATCAGGAATAGAATCCCGAGAAACCCTCCGAAAAGTGATGCAAGGAACACCTGGATAAAACTTGCCTCTATTCCAAGGATATAAAGTCCGGGTATCGTAAAGATTGCACCGGCAACGATCACACCGGAACTTGATCCAATGGATTGAATAATTACATTTTCCTGAAGTGCATTCTTCCTCCCAAGCATTGAGGAGAGGCCTACAGCGAGTATTGCGATAGGGATCGCTGCTTCAAATACCTGACCTATTTTTAACCCCAGATAAGCTGCTGCTGCAGAAAACAAAACTGCATAGAACATACCCCAAAGGAGCGAATAAGATGTTAATTCGGGAAGTGGTGATCCCGAAGGTACGACAGGTTTATACTCCTCACCCTCATTTAGCTTCCTGTAAGCATTTTCCGGAAGACCATTTCCTGTAGACTGAATATCCATTGAAACCTCCGTTATGATTTTGAACCTGTAACTGCAACACCCAAAATCAGAATTTTTTAATCTATCTAAATAACATACTAAAATAGTTATTTCAATCTGATTAAACTAAATGCCACCTAATGGAAATCGATCAGGCCTGAAATAACATTTTTTGTATAATCTCTTAACTCTTCAACCGATTTTGATTTGATTATCTCAACCGGTATAGGTTTTCCGAAATTTATCTGGACAGGACCGGGCTTAATTATCCATGAGCCCTTTCTTTTTACAGAAAAAAGTCCGGATAATCCCATCGGAATTATTGCACTATCAGATTTTTTGGCAAGGTGGAAAGGCAGCTTTTTAAACGGGTTCAAGTTACCATCAAGTGTTCTGTGCCCTTCAGGTAAAACAATGATAGATCTTTTTTCTTTTAATCTCCGGATCGCATTCCCGATGCTCTTTATAGCTGAATGTACATTTTTGCGGTTGATAGGAATATTACCGAGTCTCTTTATAGCGAATCCGTAAAGGGGCCATTTGAATTGCCTGTCAGCTTCAATTCCTCTTACCTGTTGAGGAACATATCCGGAGAGCAATGGTATATCGAAAAGGCTGATATGATTTGCCATGAACAGGTATGTTTTATCCGGGTTTATGTTCTCAACTCCGGTTACTCTGACTTTTATACCGATCACCCTCAGCATGAATCTCATTAGAGACTTAATCCAGGGATCATATTTTTCCATTGGGAATAAAAATGTACAAATAATGGCAAATATCAGAAAAAAAAATAGAAAAATGAAACTAAACATCCAGATAAATATAGACCTGATCTCCTTCAATTCCCGAACACCTCGAGATCCCGGTGAAGACACTCAATCTCCAGAGGAGTGGTCCCGAACATTTCTCCATCCGGAGTCAACTCTTTGGGAAGATCAGTTTTTATAGATATCTTTCTGGCTTTAAATGTCTCAACTTCCTCCATGGTTACATGTTCCCCTGTGAATATTTTTGGTAAACATTGAAGCATTCTCCGCCTTGATGTTTTGTTCAGCAGGATCACATCCAGATATCCATCATCTACCTCAGCTGTCGGTGCCATAAGGAAATTTGATGTATAACGGGTATTGGAAACTTCAACAAATACATTCTCTCTTTCTATCTTTTCCCCATCCAGATCTATGAACACCTTGTAATTCCTGAGAAATATAATTTTATCCAATACACCGATAGTGTAGGAAAGATTTCCGAAAAATTTGAGCTTTTGAGCGAGCTTATTCACATCTGACACAAAACCAAGACCGATAATATTAAGATAATAATAAATATCCCCGCCTGTTTTAAATTTAGCAACATCAACCCTCCTTAATTTATTTTCTGCAATCATATTTATTGCAGACTTCCAGCCCCCGGACTTCAGGCCAATGTCTTTCACAAATGCATTACCTGTCCCTATCGGGAGTATCCCGAATGGGGGTTTATCCTTTCCCGGATTCAAATAGTATCCATTGAGTGACTCAAACATCGTCCCGTCACCTCCTGCTGACACGATACCGTCATATCCGGAAAGATCGGCATCCTTTACAAGATCGACGGCATGACCGGGGCAGGATGTTGTTAAAATTTCAAAAGAAATTTTTCTTTCATTTAATTCCTGTTTGATCTTAGGGAGTAACTTTTTAGCTTTGCCATTTCCGGCTGTCGGGTTATAAACCAATAATATCTTCATTATTAATTCCTTTTAAAAACTATTTTTTATCTGTAATTCTGATTACAACATAAAACAATGATCAAAGATTGTTTAATATTAACAAAAAGGATATAACGAATCTGGAAATTTTACAACACTCGGACGCTTTTCCGGAATAATTTTTATATCTGTTTTTTTATCCCGAGGCGCTTCATTTTTTTATGAAGCCCCTGATAAGTAATTCCAAGCTCTACAGCAGTTCTGGATTTATTCCAACCATTCTTCCCTAAAAGGTGAATTATGTAATCCTTCTCAGTTCCGAACTTCCCATAAATCCCGGTGTTCAGAATATCAGTTTTCTCATTTACCACTTTTCCTCTCTGTACCTCCTCAGATAGTAATTCGTAATAAATACTCTCTCCATCTTCTACCAGATTGACAAGCCTCCTGATCTCATTCTCCAGCTGCCTTATATTTCCAGGCCATGAATAGCTTTCCATTGCTTTAAAAACCTGTACGGTATATCCTCCGATGTTTTTTCCAAGTTCTTCTGAGAACTTACCAGTAAAATAATTGATCAGAGGTGAAATATCCTCTTTCCTGTCCCTGAGGGGAGGAAGGGTGATTCTGTGGTGAACCAGTCTATAGTAAAGATCTTCCCTGAAATCACCTTTAGTGATGAGGTTCTTTAATATTTTATTGGTTAGTGTAATAATCCTTAGATCGACTTTAATGGGAGTTGTTCCCCCGACACTGTAAAACTCATGTTCCTGCAGGACCCGTAAGATTTTTGCCTGTAACTGGATAGGCATATCACCGATTTCGTCAAGAACAAGAGTTCCACCTGAAGCTATTTCAAGTTTTCCTTTCTTTTTCGTATAAGCTCCTGTGAATGATCCTTTCTCATGTCCAAACAATTCAGATTCAAGTAAGGTCTCGGGAATAGCTGCACAATTGATAGCAACAAACGTCCCCCTGTTCCTGCCGGAATGTTCATGTAGTAATTTTGCAAATAATTCCTTTCCCGTCCCGGATTCACCTTCTATTAAAACAAACACATCACTTCCTGCAATTTTAATTGTCTGCTTTATCAAACTCCTGACTTCAGGATCCAATGCCACTATCGACACTTTCTCAGGATCATGGCCCTCATCAGGATCGGGAAGAAGTTTTTCTCTGTCCCCGCTCAATAAAATCCTGGCCAGCAAAGATATCTCTTTTGCAAGCAAATCAAGAAATTCAAGAACAATATCTCCTTCCTCAATAGCAGGATTCAGAGGGACATATACCATTGCCGCTTTAATATCCCGTAATTCCACCGGAAAAGAATAGAACCTGTATTTCGTATCGGGAAAAGTAATATCACTTTTTCTCTCTTTAAAGATCCCTTTATCCTTTTCAGCAAGGTTGTTAACCATACTGACAAGGTTATCAATTTTTTCTATTGTAAAGTAAATATTATGATCTCCATTTTCTTTTGACAATAATGCAATCGAACCGAAGTTTTGCAGCTGGGATAGATAATCTGAAAGATCATGAATGAAATGGTTGAAACTCCGTTTCCTGAATCCTGTTTTTGCTATATATTGCAGTATATCTGAAAAAATATCATTTATGAATTTGGTTTCCTCTTCCTCGCTGCCCTGTTTCGGGGAAGGAGAATTTATACCATTAAATATCGGCCTTAGCTCATCTGCAGTTTTAAACTCATCAAGGCTGCCTTCTCTCAGAAAGAACTCCATTCCTCCTATATTGAAAGACTCCCCTAACTCAAGCCTGGATTCCCCGATCTTAACATTTCTTACAAAAGTTCCATTTGTAGAGTCGAGGTCTCTGATGGTAATTTCATTTCCTATCAGGATCTTCACATGTTTTCTGGAGATAGAATCAAGATCAAGGACAAGTTCACAATCCTTTTTTCTTCCGATAACAACATCAGTTCCTCTAAGAGGGAATTTCCTGATAAAACCATCGATATAATAAAGAAGGTATCTCATTGGAATATTATAAACTTTACAAACTAATATATCAACTTTTTCAACTAAGTTTATAGACAAAGTTTATAGTGACTATTAACTTTGTTTATACTATTCCACTGCAACAAAACTCTCTAATTGAGTTCAGGGTTTTTATGCTTTATTATAGGTGCTATACGATTTTTTTATTATTTACATTTGCAAATCGACTTTTGGCAAACAAATTGCTTCTTAATAGCAACTCTTGATAACAGGGATTTTGGGAAGGATTGTTTACAAAGGAGATTTGTGAGGGGGGAGGGTTGGAAAGGATGCTTTATTCACTCTTTTACAGTGAAATCAAAATTCTCTCCTTTGTAATCAATCTTTATTATTGAAGAGTTATTTATTTTTCCGGATAATATCATACTTGACAATTGATCCTGTATCTCTTTTTGGATCACTCTCTTCAAAGGCCTGGCACCGAGAGCAGTATTAAATCCAAGCTCAGCAAGTTTGTTCAGTGCACTTTCACTTATTTCAGTTTTGATCCCTGCTGATCCAAGTTGTTTTTCCAACTTTGCTAGTTCCAGTACTGCAATCATTTTTATCATTTCTTTATCCAGGGGCCTGAATGTTATTATTTCATCTATCCGGTTAAGGAATTCAGGTTTGAAATATTTAAAAAGAAGATCATCGATCTCATTTTTGATCTCCTCATATCCTGACTTTTCCTGAATAATATCGGATCCCAGATTTGATGTCATAATAATTATAGTATTCGAAAAATTCACAGTTTTCCCTTTCCCATCCGTTAGACGCCCATCATCCAGCAATTGTAATAAAATATTAAAAACATCAGGATGGGCTTTTTCTATCTCATCGAGAAGGACCAGGGAATAGGGCCTTCTCTTTACAGCTTCCGTAAGCTGTCCTCCCTCATCATAGCCGACATATCCCGGAGGAGCACCTATGAGGCGAGATACAGAATGCTTTTCCATATATTCAGACATATCGATCCTGACCATCATTTTCTCATTATTGAACATAAATTCACTTAGAGCTCTGGCAAGTTCTGTTTTCCCGACTCCGGTAGGGCCCAGGAAAATAAATGATCCTATAGGCCTCCCCTGTTCATTTAATCCGGCTTTGGATCTTCGAATAACATTAGCTATTGCAGTAACGGCTTCATCCTGTCCTATTACCCTTTTTTTAATTATATCTTCCATCTGCAGCAGTTTTTCTCTTTCACCACTCAGAAGTTTTGAAACAGGTATACCGGTCCACTTTGACACAACATCCGCGATATCCTCCTCCGTCACCAACTCAGTAAGTATTTTCTTTTCAGACTGCAATTCAT
This sequence comes from Candidatus Aminicenantota bacterium, assembly GCA_029938635.1. Lineage (GTDB taxonomy): Bacteria > Acidobacteriota > Aminicenantia > UBA2199 > UBA2199 > UBA647. The sequence continues at coordinate 22,395 of JAOZUQ010000020.1, read as the reverse complement.
CCAACTCGGCCTGAATACGTTCAATCGCCTGTTCTCTCTCCGGAATATTCCCATATTGGATCTGAGAAGCTGTTTCATAATCATTCTGACGTTCTGCATCCTGCTTCCTTATCTTCAGGTTATCAATTTCTTCTTTCTTATCCCTGAGTTGTCCGATTAATGATTTCTCACTATTCCAGTGTTCCCTGATCTTGTCTCTTGATAATTTCAGGTCCTCAAGATCATCAACAAGATTCTTCATTTTTTCTCTGGCATCTTTGCTATTCTCTTTTTTCAATGCCTGTTTCTCAATCTCCATCTGCATTATTTTCCTCTCAAGTTCATCCAACTCCTCGGGCATGGAGTCAATTTCAATTCTCAGTTTTGAAGAAGCTTCATCTACAAGGTCTATCGCTTTATCCGGCAGGAATCTGTCCGAAATATATCGGTCCGAAAGAGTAGCAGCTGAGATTAATGCGGCATCTGAAATTTTAATTCCATGATGAATTTCATACTTTTCCTTTATTCCACGAAGTATGGAAATAGTTTCTTCCACCGAAGGCTGCTTTACAAAAACCGGCTGAAACCTTCTTTCAAGAGCCGGATCTTTCTCTATATATTTTTTATATTCATTAAGGGTTGTTGCACCTATGGATCTCAACTCTCCTCTGGCGAGAGGAGGCTTAAGCATATTTGACGCATCTAAAGAACCTTCAGATGCTCCGGCTCCGACTATAGTGTGGAGCTCATCCATAAACAAAATTATCTGGCCGTCAGATTCCACGACTTCATTAATTACAGCCTTTAACCTTTCTTCAAATTCCCCTCTGAATTTTGCTCCTGCCAGAAGGCTCCCGATATCAAGTGACACAACCCTCTTATCTTTAAGTATTTCGGGAACATCACCCTGAACGATTCTTATTGCCAGCCCTTCGACAATCGCTGTCTTTCCGACACCGGCATCACCGATAAGGAGAGGATTGTTCTTTTTCCTCCTTACCAGGACCTGCATCACTCTTCTTATTTCTTCATCTCTTCCGATCACAGGGTCAAGCTTACCTTCTCTGGCCATTTCAACAAGATCTTTTCCATATTTCAGAAGAGGCTGCATTTTATCCTCGGGATTCTGATCAGTGACCCTCTGGTTCCCTCTCAGGTCCATTAGAACCTTAAGGAAAGTATCCTCATCTATTCCATGCTGTTTAAGTAATAATGCAGGCTCATTATCAGATTGAATAATAGAGATAAATAAATGTTCTGTGGACACATAATCATCTTTGAATTTATTAGCAATGTTAAGCGCATTATCAAGAGTTTTTTTCAGGTCTTTTCCTATAAACCTGTCAGCTCCATGCACTTTTGGCAGTTTCGAGACCACCTCTTCCAACTCTGAAAGTATTCTTCCGGAATCTACTCCGGTTTTCTTAAGAACTTCAGGTACTATATTTTCATTATCACTGATAATCGAGTATGCAAGATGGATATCTGTAACTTCCTGATTACCATTTTCTCCGGCATACCGGACACTCTCCTCAATAGCTTTATTTGCTTTTAATGTGAATTTATCCATGTTCATAATAACTCCCGTACTTCTCTATAAATTTATCCGATTTTTATTAAATATTATGTTGATATTATATTACTTTTCGCCAATAATTCAATTATACTTATCCATGACCTCAGAGAAGTACACTACAATAATGAATGACAAAACCGGTTCTGATAAATTTGACCACCTTCACCTGCAGAGACTACTGAGCAGAGGACTGACTTTTTCCCCTCCCGTTAATATCATCAGGGAAGCGGGAGAAAAACATACCGGAAACAATATATCTGAATTCACATTGGCCGAACCATATTCAACAATTTCCAGATATTTCCTGGAAATGAAATATGAAGAAATAATACCTGTTGACTCAGAGTCTGGAATATTCCTCCCCCGGATACCTGTTTCGCTAAGAACAGGAACTGACGAGCTGATGAAGATCGTCGATAAAGCAGGAGCGGTTATCCCTTCGGATGGGCATATTATAACTGGAAGTAGTGAAGGGCAGGAATCTCTTTTCACCCTTTTCAGCATCGTATGTTTTTCACTCTTCGTAAAATTTTTCCATACCATCCTCCGGAGAAAGAGTGCAGGTGATATCACAGTCCGGGATTATGATTATCTTGATCTTGTCAGAACTTATGAGCACAAATACACTCCTGCACCCGGGGAAATCCTGACCGCAAACAGAGAAAACATCCCGTTAATGATAAAAGCAGCCGGAAGGTCTATGGTCTCAAGGAAATTGGTTGATTCAATATTCGGGAATATATCTCTTAGAGAGGGGGATTATGTTTATATAAGCGAATCAGGCTCTTTTCTTGATGATCTTAAAAACCGAATAGTTAAATTACCTTTGATCGGAAGTGTAAAGTCTATCCTGCAGCCCTCAAGTGAACTTGAAGTTCACAGAAATATTTATAAGGCAACGGAAAAACAAACTATTATTCACGGACATCCATTATTCACAGTAATCCTTTCACTGGACTCCCGTACAATAGATAGTCCGGTTTTGGGAGAAATTCCGGTAGTATCAACTGAGAGTGGTTCCGGCCTTGAATATTCAGTGCCGGAAATGATCCGTAGAAATGGAAATGTTATAGCAAAGGGACACGGGATATTCTGTTCCGGAAATGGCGATTTCGAGCAATCTTTGAATAGAATGGTGGAAATCGAAAATTATTGCAGAGAAGAATATTTTAAAAGGCTGATTTGATCAGGCCAGTCTCACTTCATTGATCTCGGGGATCTCAGCTCTGATAGTCTGTTCAACATAACCTTTGATCGTCATTGTGCTCATCGGGCAGCCGTTGCAGGCTCCGGTCAAATTAACAAGGACAACACCTTCATCTTCAAGTACATCAACGAGTTCGATCCCGCCGCCATCTGCCTGAAGAGCAGGTCTTACTTTCTCTATTATATTTTCTATTTTTTCTTTTAATGTCATTTCATTCTCCTGAACTATACATATTTTAACATTTCATTCAAAGATCTCAAAGCTTTTTTCGAGATCTCATCATCTATTTCTATCTCATACCTGTTTTGTACCAGGGAGAGATATATATCTTTAAGAGTGGTCCTTTTCATATTCTGGCATATTTTCGGCCTCAATGCAGGAAAAAATTTCTTCTCCGGGTTCTCACGCCTCATCCTGTCAAGAAGGCCTTCCTCGGTTGCAACTATGAACTCACCGGCAGGAGAAGCTGATGCATATCTCAATATCCCGCTCGTAGACAACACTTCATCAGCAAGCTCTATGACCTCACTTCTCACCTCCGGATGGACAATTATTTTTGCATCCGGGTAAAGTTTTTTCATTTCTATAATTTCATCTTTCTTTATCCTGTTATGAACATAACAATAACCTTCAAAAAGGATAATTTTCTTGTCAGGCACTATGGACTGGACATAACTGCCGAGGTTACGATCAGGAACGAAAATAATCTCATCTGCATCTATATTTGCAACAACTTTAGCTGCATTAGAGGATGTGCAGCAGGCATCACTCTCAGCTTTTATATCCGCTCCTGAATTTATATAGGTGACAACTTTTGCCTGAGGATGTTGTTCTTTCACCCACCGGAGTTCTTCAACCGTTATCATATCCGCCATGGGACATCCGGCATCAAGCCTGGGCAGCAAAACTTTTTTTTCCGGAGAAAGAATCTTTGCAGTCTCCGCCATGAATTTAACTCCGGCAAAAACTATCACACTATTCCTGACATCCGCAGCCAGCCTGCTGAGTTCCAGTGAATCTCCAAGATGATCCGCTATCAATTGAACTTCGCTCATCTGATAATTGTGTGCAAGTAAAACTGCATCTTTTTTTGCCAATAATTTCTTTATTTGTCCTGTCAGATCATCCATTTTTCCACCTTCGCCCATTTTATTACAGATTCCCGAATGCGTCAAACCTCATCCCCATAAGGAAAGACCGGGTGAGGATAAAAATCAAGTATGGAAACACTGTTTTTCAATTTCGTTATTCCAACTATTGCTTACAAAGTTGAAGTGAAATAGAATTAGACTGCTTACGGGAGAATAATATGATATTTTTTACCGGGAGGGGAAATATGAGCAGAAAGCCTTTTTTTCTATTAGCAATTCTTATTGTCTTTTTAATGCCTTTACAAAACTTTTCAAATGTAACTGAAAAAAATGGATCCGGGTTATTCAGTGAGTTCATTTTCAGGAATCTCGGGCCTTTCCGGGCCGGGGCCTGGATCTCGGACATTGCAGTTCCCGTAAATCCCAAAAGAGAGGACAGGTTCACATTCTATGTTGCCGCAAGGAATGGAGGCGTATGGAAAACTATTAACAATGGTACAACTTTCTTCCCGATCTTCGACAACTATGGAATCAATTCCATAGGTTCTGTCGAGGTTGCTCCTTCAGACAGCAGTGTAATATGGGTAGGAACCGGTGACGATTCAAATGCAAGATCTGCATATTATGGTAATGGTATATATAAATCCGTTGATGGTGGTAAAACCTTTACCAATATGGGCCTGAAAGATTCTCATCACATAGGTAAAATAATCATTCATCCGAAAGATCCGGATATAGTCTACGTTACGGCCATGGGGCATCTATTCTCTTTTAATGACGAAAGAGGCGTATTCAAAACAACCGACGGAGGAAAGAACTGGACAAAAATATTATATATAGATGACAGAACAGGTGCAGCTGATATATGTATGAATTCAAAAGATCCTGACACCTTATTTGCGACATCTTATAATATGCAAAGATACCCCTGGCATTTCGAAGCAGGCGGGGAGAAGAGCAGGATATATAGAACTTGTGATGGCGGAAACAACTGGAAAAAGCTTGCTTCCGGCCTTCCTGCAGGAAAACTAGGGAGGATAGGTATCGATATATGCCGCTCTGTTCCTGACACTGTTTATGCAGTTATCCAGAATCTGAATCCCAAACCGGAATTGAAGAAAGATTCGAAAGAAAAGTTTGATCCTTTTACCGATCACTCATACGATGAGCTCATCGGAGGGGAAGTTTACCGTTCCGATGACAATGGAGATAATTGGAGAAAAGTAAGCCTCCCGGGAATAGACGTGAGCGGCAAGGCGGCCTACTCTTTTAATGAGATCAGTGTTGATCCGGTTGATCCTGAAAACGTTTATATCATAGCAGTACAAATGCTCTATTCCAAAGATGGAGGGAAAACCTGGCCGGGGTGGAAAAATTGGCGGGAGAGGAAATTATTCAGAAAAAATTTCGGTGATGTAAGGACGTTCTGGATAGACCCTGAAGATCCGGATCATATGATGCTGGGCAGTGATGGAGGCCTCTACTCTTCCTGGGATGGAGGGAAGACAACTTTTCATTACTATAACATCCCTATGGGTGAAATTTATGATGTTGAGACCGATAACAGTGAACCTTACAATATTTATGCAGGCCTACAGGACCATGAAACCTGGAAAAGCCCTGTAAACGGATGGTCAGGCTCTATCGGCATGGAAGACTGGGTTATCACAGGCATGTGGGATGGAATGTATACTTCAGTTGATCCTGAAGATAACAGATGGCTCTATTTTACCACCCAATTCGGGAAGCATCACAGGGTTGACCAGTTGAGAGGTGAGAGGTTTGATATAACACCGGAGAACATAAAGGATAAGCCGCCATACAGATACACATGGACAACTCCGATTGTCCTTTCCCCTCACGACAGCAAAGTTGTTTACACAGGAGGCCAGATGCTCCTGCGATCATTGGACAGAGGTATGTCATGGAAGGAGATAAGCCCCGATCTAACAATTAATGACCCGGAAAAGATTGCAGGTAAAGGGCATATTATGTATTGTACGATAACCTCAATCTCAGAATCTCCCTTAAGGAAGGGAATGATCTGGATCGGGACAGATGACGGGAGAGTACATGTAACTGACAATAACGGAATTCACTGGAAGGATAGAACTTCAAATATTGTCAGGGCAGGAGGGCCTGAACGGAAATGGGTAAGCCGTGTGGTTACTTCTTCACACAAACCATACCGGGCATATGTGGTCAAATCGGGATACAGAGAAGACGATTTCAAATCATATATCTACAGAACAGACAATCTGGGAAGAACCTGGAAAGATATAAGCGGAGATATCCCGGATTCTCCTGTTTCAGTAATTACAGAAGACAAAGATAACAGATTTCTGTTATTTGCAGGAACTGATTCCGGGATTTATTTCACATTAAATAACGGAAAGAACTGGATCCGGTTGAAGAACAATATGCCGCCCGTACCCGTCAGAGATATTCTTATCCAGGAACCGACCGGGGACCTTGTGGCCGGAACTTATGGAAGAGGAGTCTGGGTAACAAACATAGCACCTTTGAAAGAATTATCGGAGAAGATTTTAAAAAAGAATATTCATCTGTTCAATATAAAATCGAGGCCGGTGATGATATCTTCCCAACGGGCCTGGTGGGGAAATTATCACATGACAGGAGATGCCCATCTCAGAACTGAAAATGAGGAACCAGGATTGAACATTTACTATTACCTCCGGTCTGACAAGGTACCTGCACCTGAATTGACTGTCACTGACCTGACCGGAAAAAAACTTCAAACTATAAAACTTAAGAACTGGAAAGGCATACATAAACTGAACTGGAACTCTGCGGACAAAAAGCCCGGGAGATTCAATTTCACACTTGTTTCAGGCAAAAAAAAGATAACAAGATCAGGTTTACTTAAACCTGCAATTCTATGGCCGGTTAAAGAAATTCACAAGTAAAACAGATTTTTTATTTCTTGCCGAATTTTGTTACAAGAAAATTATAGATAGATGCAAAAATTGCTCCGCCTATCAACCCGTCGAAAAATCCCCAGAGGAACCCAATAAGGCTGCCTGAAAAACTGAGGTTATATCCTCTGTATACTTTCCCGATCACGGTCGGGTTAAAATTAGATCCGTCCAGAAGGATCTTCCACCAGGTGATAAAAAGAAGCCCGAAACCAATGGTGATCGCACATGTAATTGCAAAAGCCTTTACATTTAATTTCATTCAACTCCTCCGGTTAAATTAATTTTAAAAACTATTATGATTACTATTTAATGGAACTTAAGAAAAATTTCAACAAATTTCTTTTTTTAAAGGTTATAAAATTATTATTTTTAACAGTTTCCATTGCAACCAAACATTCTTTTTGGTATTTTTCAAGATTAACGGAGGAAACAATGAAAACAGCCAGATCATTTGCAGTAGTATTATTAAGCCTTATTTTTGCATTATTTATTGCTTTACCATCATTCGGAGGAAAAGCTGCCGAATCCGGACATATTTTTAGATATCCGGATATCCATAAAGATACAATTGTTTTTGTATATGGAGGAGATATCTGGAAGGGGAAAACTACCGGAGGTCCTGCTGAAAGGCTGACCACAAATGATGGAGAGGAGTTGTTCCCAAAAATATCAAACGATGGGAAAATGATTGCTTTCTCCGGTCAATATGACGGGAATACTGATATTTATACAATGAACATGTTCGGAGGAGAAATAACCAGGGTAACTTATCATCCCGGTTCTGATACCGTTGTAGGATGGGACCCGGTGAAGAACAAGATTATTTTTTCTTCTACCCGTAACAGTTTCGGAAGATACACAAATCTTTATTTGATAAATCCCGATGGGACAGGCCTTGAAAAGCTGATCATGCATGAAGCTGCCTGGGGAAGTTTTTCCGCTGACGGATCAAAGATAGCTTACAATAAGGTCGCAAGAGAACACAGGACCTGGAAAAGATATAAGGGCGGCCTTGCACAGGATATCTTTATTTATGACCTTAAATCAAATATTGATAAAAGAATAACAAAGTTCAGAGGAACAGACAGATCTCCTGTCTGGATCGGAGAAGAGATATATTTCACTTCAGACAGAAACGGCACTTTGAATCTTTATTCTTACAATACTGAAACCGGCAAAATAACCCGGAAAACATCTCACAAAAAGTTTGATGTCAGAAGAGCTTCGGCCGGACCTGCAAATATTATATATGAACACGGGGGAACTCTTAAAATATTTGATCCGGTTAAAAACCTTTCCTACGATCCGGGTATAAAGATCCTGGCAGATGCACCTGAGACAAGGCCATATATCAAGAACGTAAAAAATTTCATAACCAGTTTCGACTGTTCACCATCCGGTAAACGCGCTCTGATCACGGCACGTGGGGAAATATTCACAGTGCCTGAGAAAGATGGCCCTACCAGAAACATCTCTTCTGACTGTGGATCAAATGATAAAGACGGGATCTGGTCACCTGACGGGAAAAGGATCGCATTTATTTCTGACCGGTCAGGGGAACATGAGTTGTATATTGTTGATTCCTTAGGGAACAACAAACCAATAAGGCTTACAGAATATAAGGATGGATACAGGCAGAACCTGTTATGGTCACCTGACGGAAAGATGCTGATATTTGCCGATCAGACACTCTCATTTTACATTGTTGAAATATCAACTAAAAAAATAACAAAAGTAGATAAAGCAGAGTATGAGAATGTAGATATTGACCTCAAGGATAAACCGATCTACGATTATTCATGGTCACCCGACAGCAGGTTCATTGCATATTCCAAAATGGATTCCGATCTTGTCACAAAGATATACATCTACTCGGTTGAAAAGAAAGTATCCGAATGTGTTTCGAACGGCACTTTCAACGATTTTCACCCTGTTTTCTCAAAAGACGGCAAACATCTGATCTTTGTCTCACACAGATATTTCAACCCTGTTTATGGAGATTTCGATTGGGAGATGGTTTATAAAAACTCTTCGGGAATCTATTCCATTTCACTCACCACGGATGCCCCTCCTCTCCTCCCTTTCATGAGTGATGAATCGGGAGAGTTAAAAGAAAAGAAAAAATCCACATCAAAAATAATTACAAAAATTGACTTTGATGGCATTTCAGAAAGGATAGAGAAATTACCTGTTCCCCCATCCAATTACAGAAAACTTACTATAAACTCTGAAAACATTTTTTACCTTAATTCAGATAAAGGGGACTACAACAGATTTCAGTACAGAAGCCTTGGCCCCAGGAACCTCTGTGCATTCTCGCTGAAAACAAGAAAAGAGAAAATCCTTGTGAAAGGAGTCAGCGGCTATAAGTTATCATCAAAAGGGACCCATCTTGCTTTCAAAAAGGGAAAATCTATCGGAATAATGAAGGCCGTAGTGAAGGGAAAAGAAAAGATCATCAACCTTAGTAAACTTAAGATGAAGATCGACCCGAAAAAAGAGTGGAATCAGCTCTACAATGAAACATGGAGATTTGAGAGAGATTTCTACTATGAACCCGCGATGAAAGGCAATGACTGGAAAGCGATCGGGAACAAATATGGAGAACTTCTTAAATCAGCTTCATACAGGGGAGATGTCGGCTACCTTATTGGTGAAATGATAGGTGAACTGAGTACATCCCACACCTATGTGTTCGGGGGCGACAAAAAAAGGAAAGCTGAACGGACAGGAACTGGAATGCTTGGTGTTGACTGGAAAATAGATAAAAAGAACAACTTATACAGATTCGGAAAAATCTACAGGACTCCCGACTGGACAAGAAATGTGATCCCGCCTCTGACAGGCCCGGGGAGAAATGTAGAGGAAGGAGATTACCTTCTTAAAATTAATGGAAAGGATGTAAATACCAAAAAGAACATTTATATGTATTTTGAAGATAAAGCTGATGAGGTAATTACTATCACAACAAATTCAAAACCGATATTAACCGGAGCAAAACAGATCAAAGTAAAAACCATTCGAGGTGAATATACCCTCCGCTATCAGGACTGGGTAGAACAGAACAGGAAGAAGGTTGAAAAATCATCAGGCGGTAAGATCGGATACATACATTTCCCTGACACTTTTAATGGCACTGCCCGGGAATTCCCTAAATATTTTCTTTCCCAGCTAACAAAGAAAGGATTGATCATCGATGGAAGATATAATGGTGGAGGACTTGATCCGAGTATCTTTCTCAGAAGGCTTAACAGGAAGATCCATTCATACTGGACCAGAAGGTATTCCACCGATCAGATCAGCCCTCCGAATGCAATAAATGCTCATATGGTATTGTTAACAAACAAACAGGCCGGATCTGGAGGAGATGAACTCCCTTTCGTATTCAAAACTCTTAAGATGGGGCCGGTAATCGGAACCAGGACATGGGGAGGATTGGTAGGAGTATCTATGTTTATAAAATTAATGGATGGTGGAGGAATTACAGCACCAGACTACAGGATATATGATACAAAGGGTAAATGGATCATTGAGAATTATGGTGTTGATCCTGATATTCCGATAGATAATGATTCATTAAAAATGTCCGGAGGGATCGACTCTCAATTGGAAACAGGGATCAAATATATATTAGAAAAACTGAAAAAAGTACCAATCGTAAAACCTGAGCACGAATCATTTATCATTGAGAAAAGATAAGTAAATATGCAGGGGAACGTTGTTCCCCTGCTATCTAATTTATGAACGTTTCTTTTCGACCTTCATAACAATCTTTGCCAGATACCACCTTAAAAGGGGGGCGAACATTTTAGCGGAAAAAACCGTCATCTTTCCTGAAAAGGTCGGGACCACCTGAAACTTCTCTTTTTCGATTCCCCTGATCAAACATTTTGCAACATATTTAGCAGAAACTGGTTTTATTGTACCGCTGATTGCCTTGGTAGCATCCGGTTTGAACTTACTTTCATAAGCCAGTTGAGGCGTATCCGTATCCGGCGGAAATAGAACTGTAACCGGGATATTATATGGTTTTAACTCCTGGAGGAGTACTTCTCCAAGACCGTGCACTCCGAATTTTGCGGCTCCGTATACCGAATATCCATATACCCCCAATACTCCTGCTACAGAACTGATCAATGCTATATGGGAATCTCCTCCTCTTTTTACCATTCCGGGTAAAACTGCTCTACAGGCATAAATAGTCCCCAGCAGATCAATATCTATTGTCCTTTTTATAATATCAATATCCAGTTCAAAAAGTGCTCCGGGGTGGGCAATCCCGGCCGAAGTTATAAGTAAGTCAACTGGATTTCCCCTCTCTTCCATATAGTCAACGGCCCTTTTTATCGATTCAAAATCTACAACATCACCCTCTTTTGCCTCACAACTTACATTTTTTTCTTTAGCTAGTAATTTTAGATGATCTAACGCATTGTTTATAGCTTCCGGATTGTAATCAAAGATCATAATATTAGCACCTTTACGGATAAGCTCTTCTGCAGTTGCAAGCCCGATCCCGCTGGCACCACCTGTAATAAAAACATTTTTTCCTGAAAAATTTCGCATTTAATTTACCTCTTCATTCTTTTTTATCATAATAGCTTTTTTGCAGCTCTGTTCTCAAGGGTTTCGATAACACCTGTACCTACGCTGTCTCCCCATACATTTACTGTTGTCCTGAAACGGTCAAGCAGCCAGTCAACTGTCAGGATAAGACCTATCCCTTCTATCGGCAGATTAACTGCTTTTAAAACTATCACCATCGTAACAAGGCCGGCCTGGGGAATCCCTGCCGCCCCGATAGCAGCCAGAGTTGCTGTCAGAAAAATTATGATCTGCTCTGCAGGCCCCAGGTTGATCCCGTAAACCTGAGCAATGAACATTGCTGCTACTGCTTCATAAAGTGCAGTTCCGTCCATATTTATTGTTGCACCTATCGGGAGAACAAAACCTGCAGTTTTTTTTGATATCCCGTTCTGTTCTTCCACCGCATCCAGTGTCAGAGGAAGAGTCGCTGAACTTGAAGCTGTTGAAAATGCACTCAGTAAAGGTGTTCCTACGCCGATCAGAAATTTAACAGGATCTCTTTTTCCGATGAACCGGAGGATCATCGGAAGAGTGAACACTCCATGGATCGTTAATCCTAAAACCACAGTAAAGCTGTAAGTCCCCACAGCTCCCAATTCCGGAAGGAATTCTTTGAATCCGCCGGCAATCCCTATCCGGGCCGATATTATTCCGAATATTCCAAAGGGAGCGACGATCATTATCCAGTCTACTATTTTCATCACAGCTTCATTCAGGCCTGAAATAATTTCAATAGTTTTTTTCCCTTTATCACCAATCACAGTTAATGCTGCACCAAAAAGAAGAGCAAAGAAAATTAACGGGAGAATTTCCATCCGCTGCATTGCATTAAAAATATTTCGTGGTATCAGCCCTTCCCTCCCCTCTTTCTTATTCCCGGTAAAAACACTTTTTATAGTATTAACAATATTCTGATCTCTTTTTTCCAGGATATTGTCAGAAATGGGAAGAGTAATTTCTATCCCTTTCCCCTGAGGTTCAGGCTTTACTTCCGCGGATGCAACAATATCCCCTCTTAAATAAACTGCGAAATCAAACCCGTTTTTCCTTTTAAGATATATCACATTCTTCGAGTCAATTTTCTTCCATGATTTTACACGTATCCTGCCGGGAGAAACATCACTCAGCTCACCTCTCAGATTCTGATCGAGAAGAATGAGGATATATTTATCCCCGTATTCGGTCTTCTTTAATTCTTCACCTGTTATAATCACACTATTCGGATCTGCAGGATCTACCTTATAGGAAAGTTCCGGCAGCTTCTCTCCCGGAATTACACCTTTCCCAGGCTGAATAATATTTACAAGGATAAGCCCCACAAGGACTGAAAGGCCGGTTGTTGCAAAATAATACAGGACAGTCCTCTTACCGATACCTCCAATTTTTCTAATGTCTCCAAGATTTGTGATCCCTACAATAATCGACAGCATAACAAGCGGAACTACGATCATCATGAGAAGATTCAGGAATAACTCACCCAGGATCGAGAATTGTTTTGCTATTGACGGTAGAAATCCCCCGGTTAAGAAACCTATTATAATTGCCGCTATTATTCCGTAAAGTATCTTTTTATGAGAAGAATTATTGTTTGTCATTAAGAAATATTATAATAACCGGAAAATAAAGTAAAAACCCGGGGGATTTCATCTCATAGAAAAATTTTCAGTGACAAAGATTTAATCTTTTGAGATAACTTCCCTGATCTTTTTCGTAATAGCCAGGATGGAGAAAGGTTTCTGGATGAAATTAACCCCCTCTTCCAGGACTCCGCTGTGAACAATATAATTATCAGTATAACCTGAGGCAAATAATACTTTAAGACCGGGAATTAATTCTCTTGCAATACCCTCCAATTCCTTCCCTCCCATTTTAGGCATTATTACATCGGTAATAAGGAGGTCAATGTCTGTCAAACCGGATTTGATTTTCTCCACAGCTTCCAGCCCATTTGACATATGGTAAACCTTGTATCCCAGTTCTTCCAGGGTGGCTACAGAAAACTCTCTCACAGCATCGTCATCTTCCACAAAGAGGATAGTCTCATTTCCACCTACCACTTTTTCCATTTCAGAAGTGATGGGTTCCACGAATTTTTTTTCCCTGGAGACAGGCCAGTATATTTTTACCGTTGTCCCCTCACCATCTTCGCTGTAAATATATATGGAACCTTTATTCTGTTTGACAATACCATAAACGGTGGAGAGCCCCAGCCCGGTTCCTTTTCCAAAACTTTTTGTTGTGAAGAAGGGTTCAAAAATCCTCTCTTTTATTTCGGATTTCATTCCAACTCCATTATCACTGACAGATATCAGTATATGTTTTCCTGTCGCTGATCCAATATGTGATTTGAGAAATTCATCACTGATCATTACTTCATTAGTTTCAACTACGATTTTTTTTCGGGATGCCTTATGTGTCTTCTGATTGATAGCATCTCTGGAATTTATACAAAGGTTTATTATGATCTGTTCGATCTGCATATGATCGGCTTTTATGGGCCTTATCCCATCTTTGAGAAAATATTCTATTTCAATATCTTCACCGATCAACCGGGCAAGGATATCATTCAATTCCCTGATCGCCTCATTAATATCAATTACTTTCGGTTTTATGATCTGCTTTCTACTGAAACCCAACAATTTTTGAACCAGATCCACTGCTTGTTTACCGCTTTTTAAAATATTATTTACTATCCTGTATTCCCATTTGTCCGGCTTTATTTTTTTTAATGCCATCTCTGCATATCCGTTTACTGCAGTTAATATATTATTGAAATCATGAGCAATCCCTCCCACAAGTTCACCTATACTTTCCATTTTCTGAGTTACAGCAAGACGTTCCTGCAATTTTTTCTGTTCAGTAATATCACGCAGGATAACCTGAATAAGCAATTGTTTCCCTATTTCAAGTTTGTTCAATGAGATCTCAGTATCAAAGGAAGCTCCATCCTCTTTAATGAACCTCCAGTTAAATCTTTGGGTTTCTCCACTAAGTGCATTTTTGATATATTCATTAAAATGGGAAGATCTTTGTCCGTCCGGTTGAAGTTCAGGAGAAAACTGGACTACGCTTTGTCCTAATATACCTGACTCATCTCTAAACCCGAAAAGCTGCGGAGTTTTCACATTACATTTTACAAAAACTCCATCTTTCAAAAGAAAGATCGAATCATTAGCACTTAAAAAAAGCGTTTTGTAACTCTCCTCACTCTCCCTTAGTGCCTCCTCAGCATCTCTTCGGTTCTTTATCTCTCTGCTAAGGGATAAGTTGATCTCAGATAGCTTCCTGTTTGTTCTTGTTATGCGATTAACTCTCATTCTGTAAAATAATGCTATAAGAAAGAAAACCAGAGAAACAACAATGATCCGGAACCACAAGGTCTGCCAGTATGCCGGAACTATAACTATTTTTAAGGATGCTTCTTTTTCACTCCATATTCCATCATTGTTTGATCCCTTTACCGAAAACAGATAATTCCCCGGAGACAGATGATTGTAACTGGCAATTCTGGTTGATCCGCTATTTATCCAGCTGTAATCTACACCTTTTAAAAAATAGGAATACCTGTTTTCCTTAACATTTGTATAATCGAGAGCAGCAAATTCAAATGAAATAAAATTTTCTTTATAGGATAATCTTATCTCATCATTATATCTGAAAGGCCTTTTAGTCTTAATCTCTTCCCCCAGTTTTTTAAACGATGTAATCACTATCCTTGGCACAAAAGGATTATCTTTGATATCTTCAGGGAAAAAAGAGATCATACCCGTGATGCTTCCAAAATATAATTCTCCAGTTCCGCTTTTCAGTGAGGAGTTCCTTATAAATCCCAAACCTTCTATACCACTGGATTTTTTATAGTTTCTGAAAATTATATTCTCAGGGTCAAACTTTGACAGGCCCCCGTTTGTACTGAGCCACAGAAAACCATTGTCATCCTCCAGAATTCCATTTACAACGTTTCCGGGCAATCCGTCTTTTTCAAGGTACCTGTTGAAAATTCCTTTGTTTACATCAAGCCGGTTTAATCCCCCGTCATCCGTACCGATCCAGAGTACTCCGGGATCATGGATACTTTCGGTTATCGTCAGAATCGTATTATTGCTTAAACTGTTCTCTTCATCCGGATCAAAGAAAAACCGGGTAAACTCCCCTTTTATCTTGTCAAACCTGTTTAATCCTCTCAGGGTTCCGATCCATAATATACCTGAACTGTCTTGATGGATAGCTAATATATAATTATTACTTAAAGTATTTTCATTTTCACGGCTATAAAAAAACCGTTGGACCCTTTTATTCTTATCACCACCTTTGAATAAATTCAGTCCATCCGAAGTCCCTGCCCAGACATCACCATCATTATCTTCAAAAATAACCTGGACCCTGTTAAAGCTAAGGCTTTTATTATCCAATGGATCATTTTTAAAACGGTCAACTTTCATTTTTCCGTTTTTGAACCAGATCTTATTTAATCCATTGGAAAAAGTCCCAACCCAGACATACCCTTTGTGATCAACCATTACCGACCATACCCGGTTCCCACTGATACTGTTACTATTGACAGGGTTATTTTTATAATGGGTAAAAAGATTTTTCCCCGGATCATACCTTGTCAGTCCACTCTCGGTACCTATATATAAGGAATCTTCTTTTTGTGAAATTGATCTCACAGCAGGATGAGGCAGGCTGTTTTTTTCGGCAGAATCATGCATATAATTTTTGAATTTTTCCGGCTTAAGATCCAGCTTGTTTAATCCTCCTCCGAGGGTCCCGATCCAGAGATTCTTTGAATGATCTTCGAAAATTGCTTCAGGACGATTATGACTCAGGCTGAAACTGTCTCTCGAATCGTAGTAAAATCTGGAGAACTTGTTATCTTTCAGGCTATACCTATTTAAACCTTTGTTATATGTACCTATCCAGATATCCCCTTCCGAATCCCTATAAAGTGAAGCAATTGAATTCTCACTGATACTATTACTATTGCCTGCAATGTGTTTGAAATGCCTGAATCTGATCTTTTTTTCTTTGGGATCAAATGTACTGATCCCTCCTCCCTTTGTGCCAACCCAGATATGGCCATTTATATCAACACACAAAGCTCTGATCCTGTTATTTGACAGGCTGTTTGGATTCCCGGCTATATGTACCTGATGAATAAACCTTACACTCCCTTCCATACCGGTTTTCAGTAATGACAAACCACCATCAGTTCCTATCCAGAGATTTCCATCCGGATCTTCACAAAGAGCTTTCACCTCATCATTGATCAAACTTACAGGAGAATCAGGATTATTCTGATATCTGGTAAACTTAAATGAAACCGGATCAAGCTTATTTAATCCTCCCTTCTCAGTTCCTATCCATATATTTCCTTTTTTATCTTCTAAAATCACCTCTATTCTGTCGTGACTTATTGTGCCCGGATCATCCGGATCCGATTTGAAATTAACAAAATGGTTGTTTTTCGGATCGAAACTGCTCAGGCCTGAACCCCACGTGCCGATCCAGATTATCCCTCTGCTATCCTGATATATCTCTCCCATTTTACCCGATATAATTGAGTCCGGATCTGATGGGTCATACCTGTAAGTTTTAAAACCATAACCGTCATACCTGTTTAAACCATCTCCGGTTCCAAACCACATATACCCTTCCCGATCCTGAATTATAGAATAAACCGATCCGTGGGAGAGTCCCTGCTCCACTGATATTCTTTGAAACTTTATTCTTTCACTATAAATTAAGGAACTGGCGAGAAATAGAATTATTGCAAATACAATATATTTAACTCCTCCCGAATTCATTCTTAAGTTACCTTTTTTACATGAATACTCTTTTTCTCTTCCATCCGGGCCATAATAAACAGAAGATCAGATAATCTGTTAACATATTTAACTAAAAACTCATTTATTTCATTCTCTTTTGCAAGTGATATTATTCTCCTCTCTCCCCTCCGTGTAACCGATCTGCAAATATCAAGTTTCGCTGAACCAGGACTACTACCTGGAATTACAAAACCCTTCAATTCCATAGTTTTTTCCATATTTTCAAGATCTTCTGACAATCTATCCACATCATCTCCATTCACCGGATATTTTACATTACCGGAACTTGAGGCCAGTTCTGCACACACCCTGAAGAGATCTTTTTGAATATTTTCAAGAATTTCCCTGAATCCTTTTAATGTCACTAAGTGTTTTGCATCACCCAGGAAGGAATTAAGTTCATCCATAGTTCCATATGCCTCAACTCTTATATTATCTTTATTTACCCTCTCTCCTGAAAACAGAGAGGTCTTCCCCTTATCTCCAGTTTTTGTTGCTATACTCAACTAATTCTCCTTATTATTGTAATTTAACTAATATACTATCCATTGTTTTATAATTATCTACAAGATCAATTACAATAATCCTTATTTTCAAATCTCCCGATCTGCTTATTGGAAATGGAATTTTAAGGTGAAGCTCTTTTACCGGCGATCTAAGGGTGTTTTCTTTCTTATAAAGTAAATTGTTTTCTTTGGAAAACACCTCCAGCTTTACTTTTAACAGCCCTGCATCCTGTCCAGGCAGGAACTTATACTCTTTTATCCAGAAAGAGATAATATTCTTCGAAAAGTTCAATTTTTCAATGGAACACTTTCTTAAAGAAATATTGGCAATTATATCCTTCAGATAATCTTGAGAAATTCGTGAAGGATAATTTAAATCAGATGTTTTAACCTTTTTGCTCCTTAAAACTATATTTTTTTCTTCTATTTTCCCATTGTAACTGAAATCAAGATTATAGTGCTGGAAAGTATTATTCATCATTTGTCTGATCCCATCCTCCGGATCAACGGAATAAACTGAATTTCCACCTGTATAGCGGGAAATACTATTAAAGATTATATCATAAACAGAAAACTCGTTCCCTGAACGGAGATTTCCTTTGTCACCGGACGAAGTATAAATTACTGAATGAAATCCTATTCCCCACTTAAGCATTCTCTCTTTTATTTCCTTTGAAGGAAAAAAATCTGTCGAATACAGAAGACGCTTCAATCTCTTCAGAAGAGGCGACAGGTCCTGATCAAAAAGGTTTCCCGAATAAGAACTATACTCATCTATGTCTCTTATTACTTTTACTATTCGGGAGAATAATTTTCCTGACTCCCTTCTGTGGAAATGAAGCCACCACTTTTCTCCGGATCTGAAACGAATATCTGAAACTGCATTGTCAAATTTATGAAGATTGAGAACTATCGAATATTCCATAAAGCGGTCAAACTCAACTGGAAATGAATTCAGGAAACCGATAATCTTTTTGTATCGCCTGACCTGATATATAGAACTTTTGTCAGATGTATCAGCAAGAACATCAAGGATCTTCCTGAGTTCGGTCCTGAGACTTCTTGAAAAAACCAGTTTCCTCTTCCTGTAATCCTTACACTCTTTGTCAAGAATTTCATTCACTGTCTCCGCCATCCCTTCCTTGTTAACAGTCACTCTAATTCTGAAAACTTTTCCGGGAGTTAAAATTGAAAGTGTATCAGAGGGCTTCAGAACTTCAGTGAGGAAGTAGGAGAGTCCTCTTTTTAAATGCCCGTCCAACTCGCTAAATCCGAATGAAAGGATGAAATCTCTTGCAAGATCAGAATTCCGGCTCAGGTTCCGTTCATTTTTTTTAAAAGAGATGACCTCTCTTTTCTCTCCGTTAACAAATAGTTCAAGATCCTCGTGCAATAATGAACCGGAAAAACCGGAATCATTCCCCTGTACGATAACAGGAAGGGATATAATCTGATTTTTTTTGTGTCTGGCCTGGAGAAGATTCAGGAAACTTAAAACCAAGAAAAAAAAGATCATTGGTTTCTTAATTATAGAGGCCATTGAAAAAAATTTACTTTAAAGTTGAAAAAAAATCAAATATATTACTTGTAAGAAAAAATATTTTTCTGTAATATAATATTATTGGAGAGGGAAAAATAAGAAGGGAGGATTCGGGGTTTTAGTATTTGAGCAAATAACCCTGTCATTTTAACTATGAATAGTGACAGAATAGTTAGATTGAATGAATTGCTGTCAGCATTGAGATCGGAGGTCCCCGGCACACGAGCTTCATTCCTTGTAACTATTGATGGATTTATGATCGCTTCAGACATTGGGGATAGTATTGATCAATATGAAATTGGGAAACTTATCTCTTCAATGGAGCAAAAAGGGCAGAAATTTGCTGAGAATGTTTTAAAAGATCGGGGGAAAAGATTTGTGGTATGGTCTGAAAAAGGAGATATACAACTCTTCCCTCTGAAAAATTCATCTATTCTTTTTGTTCTTTCTGATTCTGATTCAAGGCCCGGCTTACTTCAATTGAGAGTTGCAAAAATAATAGAAATAATTGAAGCAGTCATAAATAACGAGGATATATAGAAAGGAAAACATCTCATGAATACCTTAAATGAAAATGAGGAGAAAAATTATTGTTTCCAACTTTCAGAATATCTTCAGATAGCATGTAATGGGATGCATTCAGTAAAACTGAATATTACAGAGGATGATCTATTAATTGGAAATATTACTATCGACAATGGAAGCCTTCTTAATGCTATAGATAACAAAGGTGATGGAGTAGATGCTTTTAGAAGGTTGCTACTCAATAAAAATGTTAAAGTAGAAATGAAACAATTGACACAAGATGAAAAGAAACAGATCATTGGAGTTAAATGTGAGGAACTGATATTCAGAATATTCACCACAAAAGATAGAGAAAAATCTCTCCAGGATCTTTCAAAAATAGTAGAGAGTGAATTATCTCCCTTTGATATAAAAATGAACAAAGGGATTAACCTACTGCTGGAAAAGGACTATAAAGCAGCATTACCGGTATTCACAGAGATCGGCAAAGAATTTCCCGGAGATAAACAGGTCCAGTCTATCCTTAAAAGATTGGGTGAACTACTCTGAAGGATCTTTTAGTCATATCAGTTTTGTCCCTGAAGTAACCTCAGAAATATTATAAGATTCTGATCTCAGGCCATCAAGATAATTATGAATATCCATGATCTGCAAAATTGGTATATCACAGATAATTTTTTTCTCCAGACGATTAAAGAGCATTTTCTTTGATTCTTTTATCTGTTTTTTAATCCTTCTGTTGATCACCTGCGATCTGTTCAATAAATTTTCTCCAGTTCCGAATTTTGCAAATGGTGAGAATGATTCTTTGAAAAATTCAACATTTGCATCTAAAATATCAAGAACGGAGAGTTTCATATCTTCAGATAAAAAAAGTTTTTTTCTGTTCATTTTATCTGATATCAATGCGATATGTTCAAGATTATCTCCAAATTTTTCAAGATTATGTGTCAATGTCAGGAGATCACCAATATAATGAGAATCTTTCTCAGAGAGAGAATGGGAAGATAGTGTTACTAAAAATTCAGTTATATGCTTTTTATAACTATCAAGATGTTTCTCAATGTTCAGGACTTCATCACAGACCTCAATTGAATTATTTTCTTTCTCTACAAGATGTTTTACATGCCCGGCACTTGAACAAATCAGTTTATACATTCTGTCGATCTTTTTTTCAGTTTCTGCAATTCCGATCGTAGGAGTTTCCACAACATGAGTCTCAACATGAGAGAAATCATGAACTTCCAGAGAATTCATCCCTTTCGGTTCCGGAATTATTTTTTCACACACTTTTACAAGCACTGGTATCAGGAAAGTAAAAAATACTACATTCGAAACATTGAAGATCGAATGTGCAGCGGCAATATGTGAACCAATAAAAGGCTTAACTCCAATTCCCGCACCATATTTTATCGCATCGCTACTATTATTAATTGTAAAATTTGCCATCCCCGGGATGATCCTTTCCACAAAACTTACAAACGGGAAGAATGCTGCTATCATTATCATAACTCCGAGGACATTGACTAAGGTATGAGCAATTGCAGCTCTTTTAGCATTATAGTTTGCACCTATGCTTGCAAGTAAAGCAGTAATTGTAGTCCCGATATTTTCACCCAGGATTAGTGATACCGCACCTTCGAAACCTATCAGCCCCTGAGATGCCAATGCAATAGTGATCCCTATAGTTGCAGAACTGGACTGAACTATCAGGGTAGTAACCGCACCTATCACAATTCCTGATAATATTGAGAAATAGTTCATTCCGTCAACCTTCATGAACAGATTTATAAACTCTTCAGATTCCCTCAATGGTGCAAACCCGAGTTTCATTGTCTGCATCCCCAGGAACAGAAGCCCGAATCCAAAAATTATTTCACCTACATGCTTCCACACATCATTCTTGCTGAAGAATCTGATAAATACTCCCACTCCAATCAACGGCATTGAATATTTCACTATTTTCAGAGTTACCAGCCACCCGGTAATCGTAGTCCCTACATTTGCTCCGAGAATTACACCTATGGCCTGTTGAAGGCCCATTAAAGATGCGTTGACAAAACCTACAACCATCACCGTTGTGGCACTGCTCGACTGAATTACGGTTGTAACAAGAAGCCCGACTGTTATTGCAAAGAATCTATTTGATGTGATCAGGTTGAGAGTATTTCTAAGTCTGTCCCCTGCAGTTTTCTGCATACCTTCAGACATAAGCTTCATCCCCATAAGGAATAATCCGAGTCCTCCAAAGGCCTGAAAGAAAATGCCCATCCAATCCATTTAATTCACCTCGAGAATTTATACAAATTTATTTTATAAAAATTGAGAAAATTATATTTGAATATCAAAACCGATTGTATAAAAAAAGTCAGAAAATATCAATGTGTTTTCGGAGCATTATATTCTTTCTCCGGATCAAGGATTTGTCCATATCCTGAATCCCACAGTTCCTTAAATAAAGAATCGAGTATTACTGCAACCTTTTTAAGGTTCAATACAACTTCAACATTCCTTGAACTATAAAAATAGTCATGCCCCCAATTGCTTGTCCCCACCCACGATATATGATCATCCACTCTCATTACTTTGGAATGGATAACCCTTGAATAGGGTATGA